>JAGPFR010000066.1 GCA_018056425.1 Lachnospiraceae bacterium | reverse complement strand
ACATGATACTTGTCATGAAAGACGGACACGTTATCGAGCAGGGAACCCATTCGGAGCTTTTGGCTTCCGGCGGTTTTTACCACGAGCTTTTCACGGCACAGTATTCGTGATCGGATACAGTCAAAACAAACAAAAAGGGAAGGTTCTTACAGTAAGAACCTTCCCTTTTATTCTTGATTTATTCAGTAAAATCTATATTTACCGATCCGCTTGTGGTTGAGATTGTCAGCTTCTTATTACCGTCACTTGAATCGCTCAGATTACTTGATCCGGATGATGTGTCTACGCTGATATTGAAATCATCTTCATTTCCGACGATGGTTCCTCTGACATCCCCGCTTGATGCTGTTATCTTGATGCTGTTTCCGGTTTCAACTCTGTCCAGAGTAACCGATCCGGAACTGGTTGAGGATGAGAAAGAATATAAGACACTTACATTAACAGCCTTTAGTGACCCCGAGCTTCCGTCACACTCCAGAAACTGAGCACTTACATCCTCCATATATCTTGTTCCGGATGTGGTTGAGAGTCTTGCTCCTTCTTTTACGGTGACAGATTTGATGCTTATATCACCGCTGCTGCATTTGGTATCAAGCAGTTCATAGATAACTGAGTTTTCAATGCTTATTCCGCCCGAAGTATTTGAAGCTGTCAGGTTTTTACATACCAGATTTTCTACATTTATTCCCCCTGATGTATTGGACAGTTTTGCATCGGTAGCGATATCAACATCGTTAATTCTTATACCGCCGGAGGTGTTTTTAAGATCAAGAGAGCTTACATTTATTGATTCAGCTATGATGCTTCCGCTGCTTGAAGATATGTTTACTTTTCCGGAAAATGATTCGGGAACCGTTATGATGACGGGCTTATCTTCAAGATCCAGGTCTATGGTCATCACTTCGATCGGATGCAGGTCAACATATCTGATACCAAGAGAATCTCCGGATTCCGTTATCTCATATTCATTATATCCGGGTCTGTCATAGTAGGAGACGGAGATGTATTCCACATCACCGGTCCTTATCTCAAGATTATCCGATGTGATATCTGCGTCAATTTTTATTATATCCGTGCTGCATTCATATTCTTTATGTTCTGCCTGAACATTACGTGTTGATAATTCAGCCAGATTTCCCCTTGCTGCGATAAATGCAATTATCATTAAGAGTAAACCGGCGAGAGAACACCCTCCCGCGATCAGTAATTTTTTCTTCATCATGTTTCCTTTCTTAAGCAATTCCTTTTTTTATCTTTCTGAATATTGAAGGAATCATCAGGGCTACCGCCTTGCACAGTGACCATATGGGATGCCACAGAAGAACGGCCAGTCCTCCCAAAAACAGTGCCGCACCCAGTGCAAAGATACCCAGAGGTATGGGAACGAAGCTGGCAAACATCATTATAAAGGCAAAAAGGCTTGCGACAGCAGCAAATCCGATTGCCACAAGCACGCTGAATATCGCTATTACTATGCTCCATAAAACTATGTAAAGAGTAAGCAGAAGAGCAAAGATCACGATAAGTATCGGAAGCCAGATGGGAAATCCTATGATCGCAAGTACGATCCACAAGGTGCCTTTTCCCTTACCCTTTGCTTCTTCATGACTTTTTTGGACTTTATCCATGATGAGCCTAGTGACCGGTTTTTCCAGTTTGTAATTATTGATTATGGATTCTACGGATTCCATTTGAGCGACAGCGCTTTCTTCATTCATGCCCGATTCGATACGGTCGCTTATCATCTCATCGTAGAAATCAATGCATTCATCTATATCTTCAATGCTTGCCGCTTCCAGACCTGCACGAAGCTGTGAAAGGAATTCTTGTTTAAGCATTTTTTTCTCCCCTTTCCTCGGCTATATATCTGTAAACTTTTATGATCTCTTCCCATTCGCCCAGCAGTTCATCAATGCGGGCTCTGCCTGAGTCTGTAATGGAATAGTATTTGCGAAGTCTTCCGTTATATTCGGCTTTTCTGACCGTCAGCATGTTCTGTGCTTCGAGACGTTTTAAGATTGGGTAGAGTGTTGATTCCGATATTTCTATAAAGGTTGAAATATCAGAGACCAGCTTGTACCCGTATGACTCTCCCCGCTCAAGAACTGCCAGAACGCAGGCATCCAATATGCCACGTCTAAGTTGAGCATCCATATGTGTTACCTCCTTACGCATAATACTATATGACACATAGTATAATGTGTCAAGCAGTATTTAAAAAAACACGGATAGTCCGCAGATGGGCGGTGACTGAATCAATGAGAAATGGTATACTGAGAACGAATTTTTGTTCATAAAGGAGCAGAGTATGATCAAAGAAGCAATCGTCAAGATCGTAAACAAGGAAGATCTTACTTATTCGGAAGCGTATGACGTTATGAATGAGATCATGAGCGGTGAGACCACACCTACTCAGAATGCCGCATTTTTGGCCGCACTCTCAACCAAGAGTGCCAAAGCGGAGACCACCGATGAGATAGCGGGATGTGCCGCCGCTATGAGAGATCATGCGACTAAGGTTGATACCGGAATGGATGTGTTCGAGATCGTAGGCACCGGCGGAGATAATGCGGGAAGCTTTAATATTTCCACCATCTCAGCAATCGTTGCGGCATCCGGCGGTGTAAAAGTCGCAAAACACGGAAACCGTGCAGCATCATCTCTTTGCGGGACTGCCGATTGCCTTGAAGCTCTCGGAGTTAATATCGATCAGTCCCCCGAGATGTGCGTAAAGCTTCTTAACGAAGTCGGAATGTGCTTTTTCTTTGCTCAGAAATATCATTCATCAATGAAGTATGTCGGTTCCATCAGAAAAGAGCTCGGCTTCAGAACTGTTTTCAATATTCTCGGACCGCTGACCAATCCCGCATCACCCACCGAGCAGCTCCTTGGAGTATATGATGAATATCTTGTAGAGCCTCTGGCACAGGTTCTTGTAAACCTCGGTGTAAAGCGCGGAATGGTCGTATACGGAACCGATAAACTTGATGAGATATCACTTTCCGCACCGACCAAGATATGTGAGATCAAGGACGGATGGTACAAAACCCGAATCATCACACCGGAGGATTTCGGATTTGAAACTTGTTCCAAAGATGACCTTAAGGGAGGAACACCTGCAGAGAACGCGCAGATCGCAAGGGATATCCTGGCAGGCGCAAAGGGAAGCAAGAGAAATGCGGTGCTTCTTAATGCAGGCGCAGCACTTTATATAGACGGCAAGGCTGAGACGATGGAAGACGGAATAAAGCTTGCGGGAGAACTGGTTGATTCCGGCAAGGCCATGGAAACTCTTAATAAATTTATTACAGTCAGTAATTCATGAATCTGAATATTTTTAAAAAATGTAAAAACGGTTTATCTCTCAGGGCCATACATATATGGCTTGTGATCACCATGGTCATATGGTCGGGAACCGTGGTTTTTGCCTCGTACAGACTTACGAATACATTCTATCGCCTCTCTGATGCGGAGAGGCAGCATTCGGAACTCATAGAAGCGGCACATCAGCTGATGGACGCTTCGGATTATCTTACCGAACGTGTTCAGAGATTTACCATAAGCGGTGACTTACGATTCCTTGATGAGTATTTTACCGAGGCCTTTGAGTCGAACAGACGGGAAGAAGCTATATCAAGAATGGAAATGGTCGCCGGTGCGGGACCTGCCGTGGAGCAGCTCAGAGATGCCATGGTTCATTCAGTAAACCTTATGGATCAGGAATACTATGCCATGAGGCTGGTGATAGAAGCAAAAGGATATACGGATTATCCCGATCTCCTGAAGGATGTGGCCTTATCAGAAGAGGATATGGCACTTTCTCCCGACGAAAAGATCAGAAAAGCTACAGAACTTGTGCTGAACGATGATTATTATGATCAGAAGGACAGTATCAGGGAGGGCATGCATGAGAGTTTAAATGAGATTGATGAACTAATGAAGAATGTCATGGACAAAGAGCTTGACGTGCTTCATCGGGAGCTTGTTTTTGTACGCATTGTCATAATCATTCAGGCTGTTTCAATCCTTATAATGGTAAGACTTACCTCAATTCTCGGTATTAATCCTGTAATAAGGGCAGTAGATAATATCAAGGCGGATAGCCCGATCCCCGAGGTCGGAGCCAATGAGTTCAAATATCTGGCACAGGCTTATAACAAAATGTACCATAGGTACAGATCAAGTCTGGAAAAGCTGAATTTTAAAGCATCCCATGATGAACTTACGGGAGCATATAACCGCGCAGGATATGATCTGCTCTTGGAAAGCATTGATCTGGACACCACATATATGCTCCTTCTCGATGTCGATAATTTCAAGACCATTAATGACACCTACGGTCATGAGGTGGGAGATGAAGTTCTCAAAAAGCTTGTACGTGTCCTGAACGGAATATTCCGTGATGATGACCATATATGCAGGATCGGCGGAGACGAATTTGTAGTGTTCATGGTTCATTCCGCAGGCATAAAGAAAAATCTCATTGCAACCAAGATCGATCAGATCAATAAGGAACTTGAAAAAACAGAAGAAGGATTGCCGTCGATTTCCATAAGCGTCGGAATAGTAAACGGACGTGATGTTAAGGATAAGGAAGATCTCTTTGAAAAAACCGACTCTGCCATGTACAGATCCAAGAAAAGCGGAAAGCATACATATACATTTAATGATTAAACGAAGCATTGTGTCTGAATAGAGGTTTTCGGATATGTTTTCTTATATTACTTTTCCGGAAGGAAGATCCAAGGTCCTTACAATGAGCTACGATGATGGCCGCATCCATGATAAGAGACTTGTGGAGATCTTCAATAAATACGGCATTAAGGGAACCTTTCATCTGAATTCCGGATGGATGGATCCTGATCTGGTACAGATGAGGGATGAGGCAGTGCGGCTATACGAAGGTCATGAGATAGCCACACACTCGCTTACTCATCCGACACTTACAAGACTTTCCGATACCGCGCTTGTTACCCAGATCCTTGAAGACAGGAAAAATCTTGAGAAACTTACAGGCAGGATCGTGAGAGGCCATTCATATCCAAACGGTGCTTACAATGAGAATGTAAAGCAGATCCTTAAAAGTCTTGGGATAGTCTATGCCAGGGCAGTTTCTCCAACCAATGATTTTGAACTTCCGGAAGACTTCCTTGAGTGGCATCCCACATGTCACCACAGCGCACCGAATCTTATGGAAAAGGCTAAGTGGTTTGCGGAGTTTAACAAAGCCCAGTATCTGAAACTTTTCTATATCTGGGGTCACAGCTATGAATTCGACAGAGACGATAACTGGGATGTTATTGAAGAATTTTGCAAATACATGTCCGGTCATGATGATATATGGTATGCGACTAATATCGAGATCGTCGATTATATGACTGCGGCTAAGAACCTCATATGGTCGGCAGACGGAAGTCATGTTTATAATCCTTTTGCGGCAGAAGTATGGATCAGAAGGGTTTCCGGCGAAGGCCCGGAAATGGGGGATGTTATTAAAATCCCCGGCGGAAAAGGAATTACTTTGGAGTGATAAATGCAGGAAAATGCAGAGATAAAACCTATATCGATGCGGTGTAAGATCTGCGGCGGCACGCTGGTCAATGACTGGCTTGGCGGAGCATGCATATGCGAAAATTGCGGCAATAAATGGGATTTGTCCGATATGATTCCTAATTTGTCCGATTATTCCAGAGTTATCGAGAAGATAAAAAGAGCGCAGGAACTGCTTAATGACACCGATTCTTCAGCGTCCGCAGGACAGGCTCTTGTAATGTTTAAATCTGCAGAGTCCGATTGTAAGAAATTTAATGACGCTGCGGGCTCCGAACTTTCTGCGATTTGTCAAAAGGGTAAGGAACAGGCCGTAATAATAGGTCATTATGCTTCCGCAAAGTCCTATTTTGAAAAAGAAAACTATATCAAAGCCAATGACGAGTTTAAGAAAACCGCCGGCTTTAAAGATACAGAAGAGTATCTGCTTAAGTGCGAAGACGGAATTAAGATTCAGCGTAAAAAGAGGATGCCTTATGCGGTGATAATAGGCCTCGTTCTTCCTGCGGTTCTGACTATCGTCTTGCATTTAAAAACAGGCATCGATTTTTGGCCTTGCGTTGCAATCTTCCTGATTGCGGCTGCCGGTGCCGCGTATGCCGTATACCTTGAGGGAGTATTGTCAATCATAATCGAGATTCTTTCTTTTATAGTTACAGTGCCTTTGCTGTTATTTCTCCTATTGTCTTACGGTTTTGGCATGAATATAACAACAGCATCAAGGATTTCCATAGGAGTACCTTTACTAATAGTTGCAGTTATTGCTGTTTTAGCGGAAAGGAAGCAATGATATGGAATTGATCAGTGTAATTAAGTACGAAGGAAGCGGAGATGTCATCGCACACAAAGCTCCGAAAGAGGACTTTAATTTCGGTTCTCAGCTTATCGTTCATGAGACTCAGGAAGCTCTCTTTTTAAAGGACGGAAAAGCACTTAATATTTTTCCTGCGGGAAGACATACTCTTGAAACTCTTAACTTTCCTTTCCTGAAAGATCTTATTGCCAAGGGTACCGGTGGAGAGAATATCTTCCATGCGGAAGTATATTTCATCAATAAAGCAACCCAGATGGGACTTAAGTGGGGAACCGATACAAAGGTTCGCCTCTTTGATCCCGCATCCGGAATGAATATCGAGATAGGAGCAAGCGGAGATTTTAACCTTCGCGTTGTTGATTCCTATACTCTTATCACCAAGCTCGTGGGAACCACCGACGGACTGGTTGCAGGGGAAGTAGCTGGTGACGGTATTTCCTATGGAAACGGCAAGTTCAAGGCTCTTGTTTCCAATAAGGTTAAATCAAACCTTGCACGCGTAATTAAGGATCAGAACATTAATATTCTGGAGATTGATTCTTATCTGGATCAGATTTCGGAAGTGTTCCGTAATGAGATCAACGTAAGCTTAGAAGAATACGGACTTACAATGCCCGAATTCTATGTTACCAGTATTTCAACTCCCGACGATGATCCCAACTTCATCAAGCTCAGACAGCAGTATGCAGACAAGACTCTCAAAGTTCGTGAAGAGGAAGTTAAAAAAGCGGAAGCTGAAGCCGCAATGGGCAGAAAACTGGTTGAGGCTCAGACTGAAGCTCAGATGAAGATGGTAAGCGCTCAGGGAGAAGCAGAGGCTCTTAAGATCAAGGCTCAGGCTGAGGCAGATGCATACAAGATGCAGGCTGCGGCTGAAGCAGAAGAAATGAAGATGAAGGGCTACACCTATCAGCAGGAGACTGCAAGGGAAGTCGGCTTAGAGGCTATGAAAAACGGCATTACAGGTGGCGGAACTGCAGGCGGCGGAACCGGTATCGGCGATATCGCAGGCCTTGGAGTTACACTCGGAGCCATGGGCGGAGTAATCAACATGACCAAGGATGCACTCAATCCCATGATGGGTTCCGCATCTCAGGTCGGTGAGGGCTTCGGTCAGGTTATCGGAGGTGCTGCTCCCGAAGGCACATGGAATTGTCCCGATTGCGGCAAAACAGGAATCACATCCCGTTTCTGCCCCGATTGCGGAAAACAGAGAGTATAAATAAGGAGCCACGGGGACGTTTCAATTTGGCCCATGTGAAAGGGAGATATAAATGTTTTGTAAGGTATGCGGACAGGCACAGAGAAATCCTCAGGATGTGTTTTGCTGGAATTGCGGAAACAGATACTTTGAGGAAAATGGGATTGCTGCTTCTCAGGGAGAAATCGCCCCGGTGGATTATACTCCTAAGGAACTGGAAGGATATTCCTGGATAGATGTAGAAAAATATACCGGACAGGAGAGGGAGTTTACTTTCCTCGGCAAGCCTTTTCATGTCCCGGCCGACGTGGATGCTTTTATTCATTGGAGAAAAGTCTATCGCAACAATGCTTTTATCCAGCATGCATATTTTAAAAGAGATTATTATGCGAACGTTCATAATCTTTATCAGTATCTCGATATAGCTCCCCAGGTCTACCTTCGTTTTCTGGAACCTTTGGTCTCGGATGCGTATAAGATCCTTATGAGCAACGGCTTATATGAGATAACTCTTGAAGAATTCAGACAGACCCATCTTAATGATTTCTGTACTTTCGACGATACCTATAAGGTCATGACCGATTCGGTGGAACTGACCCTTCAGGCAAACGAAAGAAGTATCATAAATTCATATAACAATATTCCGAATATAGGATTTATCGGCGGATTGTTTACCGTTGCTGCGGTAGAAGCCGCTAATTACGCAATCAGAAATTCCTACGAAAACAGACTTAATAATCTGAATATCACCCCTCCTCAGGAATTTGAACTTTTCAATAGAATCAGGCATGACAATGTATGCTTCCAGGCATTCGGTGACTATTGGGATGTATATAAATCACTTGCTTACAGGCTTCATGAGGCCGGTCTCGGAGTGTGGTTCCCCACTCAGGAGAAAAATAAAAAAGCCGAAGCTTTGTTTTCCAATCTTTCTAAACAGGCGATACCGGAAGCGGATGTTGAGTCCGTTATTATCCAGATAATTGAGGCCAGACCCGATTTTGCGGCTATTTACGGCTGGATAAAACAGAACCGGAATCATAATCCTGAGGAAAACGAGGAAGTTTTCAATTATTTCGGTTTTTAAGAGTCGGGCAAAGGCGCTCATTTGACAAAGCATCTGGGTTTCTGTACTATTATTTACTATATACGGGGAAACTCCCGTAAATCTGTTACCGGTAATAGGAGGAATTTTTTTAACTTATATGGACAGTTCCGGCCCCATACAAATTTCAGTATTAATAATTCTAATATTCTTATCAGGTTTTTTCTCTTCGGCGGAGACGGCTTTTGTATCGTGCAACAAAGCGCGCATCA
>JAGPFR010000065.1 GCA_018056425.1 Lachnospiraceae bacterium | reverse complement strand
CTTGAAAACAACGTCGCCATTCCAAAATATGTGATACATATAGAAGCCGACAATCACATACCCTTCCTGCCAGGATTCATAATCCCCTATGAGATATGGTTTGTGTATGTACTCGGAACCGTCCTGTTTTTCCTCTTTACCAGCAAAAATGATTATTGGAAGCTCTTTGTTTTCCTGGTAACCGGAATGACACTCTTCCTCATCATCTCGACCATATGGCCCAACGGTCAGGACCTCAGGCCTAACCTCAGAGGAAACGAAGGATTCTTTGAAGCGTGGGTATTGCAGCTGTATCGCACGGACACCCCCACAAACATCTGCCCCAGCATTCACGTATATAATTCTCTCGGTGTCGAATTTGCCATCGCAAGAAGCGAGAAGCTCAGAAAGCATAAATGGATACAGGTTTTAAGCTTTATCCTGTGCATCCTGATAATCCTTTCCACCGTATTCCTCAAGCAGCATTCATTATTCGATGTTGCAACGGCGATCGTACTCGGAATCCTTATGTACTACCTGATCTACTATCTCGATATACTGCAGGCTTTCAGGGAATCAAGAGAAAAAAGGCAGGCCAAAAAAGAATACGTCAGAAAAAACTAGAATAAAGACAATGCAAAAGATGCTTCCCATTTGGGAAGCATCTTTTCTTTACCATATCTCTCCGTTATCATCAGCGGAATTGCCTCCGCCGCCTTCTTCCTCGGATCCGCCGCCTTCGTCTCCGAAGCCGTAGTAGTTCTCGTAGAATTGCTGATCCTCAGCTCTTTCTCCCTGAGCTTCTTCTTTCTGTTCCTGGATGTGCTGCATTACCTGATCTTCTCTTGACGACTGGTCATCACCGCCACCGTCTTCTTCGTCATCACTGTCTCCGTCAGGATCATTTTCATCCTGTTCTTCTTCATCCTCATTTTGATCATTTTCTTCGGAATCATCGAAATCCAGGAGCTCGTCTATTTCATCCTTAAGAGTCTGTGCATCTTTATAATGACCGTCTTCGTCATCTTTATGAGCACATCCGTCTTCGATAAGTATTTCTCTGGCGGTGATAAGA
The DNA here is from genome assembly GCA_018056425.1 of Lachnospiraceae bacterium. Classification (GTDB taxonomy): domain Bacteria; phylum Bacillota; class Clostridia; order Lachnospirales; family Lachnospiraceae; genus AC2028. The sequence continues at coordinate 7,866 of JAGPFR010000065.1, read as the reverse complement.
GTTTTCTCGACCTCTCTTGCCTGTGCATTCATTTCTTCGTGACTATCACATTCAAGAAACGCTTCCCACTCTTCGTCCGAAAGCTGTTCGATCATCGCAAGAGCAAGATTCACTTTGACGGGGCATTCCTTTTCATAAGGGATACCGCATTCAATGGCTCTGTAATAATCCTCTTCCGCTGCCTCAAAATTACCGCACTGAAAGTGATAATTTCCGAGGTTATACCATACAACATATCCGTCCGGGAAATTCAGTGTGGTGAGCATCTCTTCGATCTCCGAAATGTACTTTCCCTTTTTGGCCTCGGCCACATAAAATGCGTTCAAAGACCATCTCGCGATCAGAAATGCGCTGCAAATAAGTGCAGCAATTCCGGCTATGAGTACCGTCCACCAAAGCGGTCTGGATATGATGGGCTTTTTCTTATTATTATTTTTTGATTTCGGTTTTTTTGACATTTTTTCTGCGTACTTTTGCGTTCTCTCTGATCCTTATGAAAAGCTCGATTACAAGCAGTCCTGCAAGGTAGGGAACATATTTAAAATATGTATCGTGGTAGGTGATATAATCTTCTCTCTTCTCCGTGATCGTACCGCTGGCAGCTTTTATCTCCGTGATCAGAGGGGTAAGGAGTGCGGATTTTGTTCTGTGAACATACTCTACGCCGAGTCCCTCGGCTATTTCCTCAAGGCTGTCTTCATCTATGCACGAAACAGCTTTTTCGTATGTCACCATGTTATAGATAACGCCGTATTCATCCTCGATGTAACCGCCCTCTTCGGTTCCGTATCCGAGCACTGCGCCGCCGTCAACCAGATTACCCAGTGTTTCGTAATCATACGGCGTATCACTCATATTTGTAACTTCACCGTCGGATAAAAAGAAAATGATCGTCTGTCTGTTTTCTTTTCTGTCGGAAGATATGAGCATGTTCTCAAGATCGTAATAAGGAGTATCCATGCTGCTTCCGTGCAGATAGTATCTGTCGGGAATCTGAATATTCTTTAATAGCCCGAGAACGGTTTCTTCATCCTGAGTAAAAGGTGCAAGAACAACCGCTCTGTTCTGGAATGTGATAAGTCCGAAGTTTGCTCCGGAAAGGCTGTCCATTATCTCCCTGATATCCTTGGATGCCGCCTGGAATCTGGTTCCGCCGGGAGCATCATCCGCCCACATACTGAGGGTGGTATCAAGGACAAAGAGTACATCAAGGTTACTGAGCTGTACTTCCGCACCGCGCTCTTCCCTCATGGGTCTGAGAGCTATGATAAAAGCAAGTACGGCTATGGCAACTCTTATTGCAAAAACAAATGTACTTTTTATTCTGCTGTCCCTGCTTCTGATCCATACGATCAGCATTATCACCAATGCTGCGCAAAATACGGTGATAAGAGCAGGTATCGGAATGACCGGGTTTAAATTCCTCATCATATTATCCCTTTAAGAAAGTCATTACGACTACTGAACCCGCAAGACTTATTAGCAAAGCAATGATCGGAACAACAGGCATGTCAGTCTTCTGCTCCGTTACTATGTCATCAACAGTCATGGCTTCATGCGATCTTATTTCTTCCACAATGGAAGAAACCGTATCCTCGGAGCTCTGGACATAAAACTCACCGCCGGTTACGCTGATCGCATCTCTGAGGTCCTGTTCAAAAACCTCATAATCACTGTCGGTGTAATAGTAATAATGAGCATCCTCCGAAGGAAAGATTGCAAATACGGTTACATCATTTTTCTCGCAGAGTTCACACGCTTCATGAAGCTCGGGAACTTCTTTTACCGAGGCACTGTCCGCATTATCCGTGGCAAATATGATAACCCTGGTCTTGGATGAATCGCCGATGGACGGAAAACTGTAAAGGCAGGATGCAAGCCCCTCACCTATCAGCGAGCTTCCTCTGTAGGAATTGTTAACAAGTGTTCCCGCTTCAATATAATTCAGCTTTGCGAGAAGCTCGTAGTATCTGTCCTCTTCTTCGTCAGTTTCAAAGTAAATGTATTCATCGTCTCCGACCAGGTCATAGTATTCTTTTTGCAGAGTGAAATATTCCTTAAGCTCTTCAAGTCTTGTAACGACATAATCGTAATCGTCCGTCATGGGAACAAATACAACCGACGAAGTATTGAAGATCGTGATACCGAAACGGTCACCCTTAAGTTCGCTGACAACCTGCTCCAGATAATCGGCAAGTTCGTAGTTGAGTTCATAAAGCGAATAAGATACATCCAGACAAAGGAAGATATCTCTCTTCTGAACTCCCGTTTTAACGGTCTGAACCTTATAAGGTCTTGCGATAAGAAAGAGCGATGAAACGATCGCAGCCATGATAAAGCCTTCGGCAATGAAAGTAAGTATCCTGCTGCGTTTGTAGATCCTGGCATATATCGGGAGTGACTTTACTATCGATACGGCACCGGTCCTGATTCCGCCGGTATAGTCTTTAGTGCCGGGTGCGGGAATAACATGAAGAATAACCGCCGCAAAGATAAGCAGGGGAATCCCGAGTTTTATGACATTAGGGTACATTAACTCCATGTTTTCACCATCCATTTAGCCTTTTCGGCGTCTTGCTTAAAGTCAGCCTGAGTCTTCAACGCAAACTCGGGTGCATAACAATCCTCAATAAGACCTGCCAAAGATCCGAGTCCCATTTTCTTAAGTTCCGAAAGAGTAAGAGTGGTAAAATTCCTTCCGGTCATCTCGGAAACAAATGTCCTCATGATCATACTGAGTCTCTGGTAACTCTCTCTGGCATCGATCGAACCTGTAACGTTTAATTCAAAGGCAACCTTATCTATGGAGATCAGAGCCTTCTGCCTTAAATAAAATGTCTGGGGCTTAGCTACCGGCTTGGGAGGTTTTATTTTAACTTTTTTCGGAGCTTTCTTGAAAACACAGACGATGGCAAACAGGATACCGGACACAAAAAGAACCGCTATTCCGAGTATCATCCACGCCGGACTCATCATAAGCTCTGGTTGCATATTAACCGAAAATTCCACTGTGTCCCCTCTCAAACAGATCAAGCACCGTATCCACAACATCGGATGCCGTCTGTACATTTTCAAGTACCACACGGTTTCTCAGTGCATCAAGTTTAAAACGACTCATAATATTATTTCTTTCGGCTTCCTCAGCTTTTTTAAGAGCCTTGCTGCCTGCCAGGAATCTGTTTATATACTCTTCTCCGACCCTGTCATAAACTCTTCTTCCGGTAACGGATGCATCGTCGATACAGATGAAATAAACATCGTTTCTCTCCGTCATCCTTGAAAGGGTTTCGTTTTTGACAGCCTTAAGACCTGCTATGTCTGTGATGACAAAGATGATCATCCTGCGCATCGGAAAAACCTGAAGCATATTCATGATAAGTCCGTTCATATCCGATGAAGGATTATCAAAGATCGATGCTCCGTAAGTGCGAAGAAGTCCTTCGACGCACTGTCCTCCGGCTTTAAATGGTGTATTGGTGATCCCACGTTTTCCGGAGCATGCAAATCCCACATCGGCACCCTGTCTTCCGAGAAGATATCCGATAACTCCCATGGACATAAGTGCGATATCCGCCTTGTAATCTCCGGTGGGAGTATCGGCATCCATCTTGGAACCGGTATCTCCGATGATGAGCACGCTGTGTTTTTTTTCTGCAATGTATCTTCTGACCAGCAGTCTGTCCGTTCTGGAAGATGACTTCCAGTCTATAGACGTAATATCATCACCCTGGGAATATTCCTTGATATCGTGAAACTCAAGGCTTTTCCCGAGGTAAACCGAATTATACCCCCCGTCAAGTATGTTTGTTGTCTTGCGAGAGGTATAAAGCACTGCGTCTTTACTTATCCTGGCCAAATATTCGTAATCCAGTTCCATATCAGGGTGTCTTTAAAGTAGATGTGATCGCATCGATTATGTTGTCGACGGTTACCTTATCGGCTATTGCCGAATAATTAAGAGCAATACGATGACGAAGTACCAGATGAGCCATCTGCTTAACATCATCGGGTACCACATATGTTCTTCCGTTCAAAAGAGCGGTAGCCTTGGCGGTTCTCATAAATGCTATGGATGCTCTGGGGCTCGCTCCCATCTTGATATATCCTGCCATCTGAGGTCCGAGAACTCTTTCGGGGGTTCTGGTGGCGGTAACTATCGCGGAAATATACCACTTGATACTCTCATCAACATAGACCTTCTCGGTGATCTGCTGAAGTCTGTCGATATCTTTGATTGACATTACGGGAGGCTTCTTCTCAAAAGCATGATTCTCGATCCTGTTAAGGACTTCAACCTCCTCTGCCGCAATGGGATATGAGATCACTTCCTTGATCATGAATCTGTCCGTCTGAGCCTCGGAAAGAGGATATGTTCCCTCCTGCTCTATCGGGTTCTGAGTTGCGATAACAATGAAAACATCCTCGGGCATATTGTAGGACTGTGTGCCTATGGTCACCTGATGCTCCTGCATGGCCTCGAGCATTGCGGACTGAGTCTTTGCAGAGGATCTGTTAACCTCGTCGAGAAGAACAAAATTCGCAAATACGGGACCAAAGACAGTATCAAACTTGGATGTCTGTCTGTTATAGATCTGTGTTCCTATGATATCGCTGGGAAGAAGGTCGGGAGTACACTGGATTCTTGAAAACTGACCATCAACTGCCTCGGATATAGCCTTTGCAGCTGTAGTCTTGGCAAGTCCGGGTACGGATTCAATGAGAATATGGCCGTCAGCTAAAATGGCCGTAAGAAGTGATGCCTCAAGGCTCTTCTGTCCGACAACCACACTTTCGAAATAACCTGACAGCTTAGCGATCATCTCGCGGCTGTAATCGAACTCTTCCTGAGACACCTTGGACTGATTTGTATCGTAAGGCATTTTATTATCCCCTTCAAAAAAAATATTAACAAAAGCTATTTTACTATAAAAATGCACATTCTTCAAAAAAATTGAAAAGGACGTTTCTCACCGTCAATACAGATGACGGAAGAAACGTCCCAGGGGTCACAAAACAGCTCAGAATTCCTTATTCTGCATTATCCTGATGCTGCATATCATCGAGATCGATACAACAACCACACAAACGGCATATAAGGCAAATATCACGGTTATCGGGGAAATGGTGTCAAGGCCTGCTGCCATGGCTTCAAAATCGATTCCGAATCTGCTGCCTATATACCCGAGTGCTCCCTTTCCCGCGATCATTATAAGAATGACGATGCCGCAGAGTACAAAAAGAACAATCTTACTTTTCTCGGATGAGAATTTGAATTCCACAGGTATCATGATCGAAATGATCAGGAAAAATACAGGCAATATCATGAAATCATCCATGAACACTTCCGGGCCGTTAAAGGGTGTTTTCTGTATGAAAAAAGAGATAAACTGAAGCACCACGGCAAATGCCCAGGTCAGGAACAATCCGATGACCGCGAAGATATACTTGGCAACCGCATAATCCCCGGGGCGGACGGGCATTGTCATAAGAAAGCCCATTCCGTTATCGTGATTATCATATGAGATCGTGGATATGATCAGCATCAGTCCTATCATCGGAAAATAGGACACTATAAAGCCTGAATCCATTGCGTAACTGAGCATGACGGATACAAAAAAGTACAGAATGAGAAGCTTTTTTTGAACCAGTATGATTCTGAAATCTTTAGTCAGCAAACCTTTCATTTATTTCCACCTCCCAGCATCAGGACGATAATGTCATCGATATGAGCGTTTTCAACAACCGCTTTCGGATAATTCTCGACATAGAACTGTTTCTCCGAAGTAAGGCAGGTATAGCTGTAGCTGTCTTTCTGAGAAGCTAAGATGTACTTCTTATCGAGTGATCCGTACTCTTCTTCTCCGACCTTTACAAGACCGTAATTTCCGAGAAGCACATCCGTATCTTCATGAAGGATTATCTTACCGTTATCGATCATGTAGATATCATCGCAAAGCCCTTCCAGATCGGATGATATATGGGAACTGATGATCACACTTCTGTCCGGATCCTCGCCCAGATAATCCCTTATCATCTGAAGGACATCGTTTCTTGCAAGAACATCAAGTCCCGCCGTGGGCTCATCGAGAATAAGAACGGATGCCTTGTGGCTCATCGCGGTAATGACTCTCAGTTTTGCTTTCATACCGCTTGAAAAATCCTTTATCGCTTTGTCAAAAGGAAGACTCTGCGCCTTGCATTTTTCCGTGAAATCCTTCTCATCAAAATCCTCATAAAATCCCTTGAGAATGCTGATGACATCCGTGATCGTTAGGATCATGGGAAAGCCCGCATCGGACAGGGCTACACCGAATTGTTTCTTGTCCTCTCCGGTAAAATCCTTGGGATTTTTTCCGAATACTTCTATCTCACCGCCATCGGTCTTTATCAGGCCGAGGATGGCTTTTATCGTCGTGGTCTTTCCCGCACCGTTCTTACCAATCAAACCGGTAACTCTTCCGCCGGGAACTTCCATCGAAACGTCCAGTTTAAAATCCTTATAATCTTTACGAAGATTATTTAGTCTGATCATTTGATTACCTTTCTGCCTGAAAAGGCATGAGCGTTAGTCCGGTCACTGAGGGTCTTCGAGTATGATCTCGATCATTTCCCTGATGTCGTCATCGGTCAGGCCAACGGATCTTGCTTTGCTTACCGAAGCTGCAAGCTCATCCTCGACAGCTTTCTTTCTGGCCTCGATAGCAAGCTGTCTGTCGGTCTCTGCCACATAACTTCCTTTTCCGTGGACCGTTACAGTGAACCCTTCCTCTTCAAGTTTGTCATATGCCTTCTTGACGGTAAGGGCACTGATCTTTAATTCTCCGGCGAGATTTCTTACCGAGGGGAGCGCTTCCCCCTCTTTAAGGCCGCCGTCTATGATCTCCTGCTTGATCTGATCCATGAGCTGCTCGTATACAGGGACCATCGAAGTGTTATTAATGATGATCTTCATTATTTATCTCCTTCACGATAAACAGCATATAACAGTTTATAACTGTTGTCAACTGTTATATGCTGTTTATTGTAAAAAAATGAGCCATGGGAACATTTCAGTTTGGCCCATGGCTCAATTCTCCCTTGAATATGATTGCCTGATACCGTCAAATATGCGAAGCATCGGCTGATCATCAAGTTCTGCTATCTTATAATCTCCCTCTTTTAGCAGCAGTTTTCCGTCCGTTTCGTTCAGATGTGTTACAAAGAGAATTACCCCGAAATTCTTTCCGCTGTTTTCTTCGATATCTTTTTTTACAGGTTCTGCAAATTCGCCGCAGTCACCGTGTCTTGCATATCTTATGCTGCCCTGCCAGGGATTGTCTTCATTCGTAAGATCGCGTTCGATCTTTCCGAGCTTTTCCTTATCACACTCATACGGAAGAGGTCCCGCACCATGCCTTGTTACATAGCTTCTTGTTACATAGACCGCTTCCGAGAGCTTTAATCCGTTTTCGGACAGGATCTTCATCGGATTATGAAGTCCTGTTCTCGAAGCCGTTACGTGTGGCGAAAAGGGTGATATAACGGGATCCAGCAAAAGACCCTGTCCGGATTCAAAGATAATGTCATCATACGTTCTCAGAAAATGCTCCGTATCATATACGACAGATACATATTTTTCTGCATTTTTCTTCATTTCATCCACCGAATTTACGATCACGGCAGGATCATCCAGCATATCCGTCATCCCGGCAACTTCGGGATTTACTGAAAAACCGATTTCTTTTCGTAGCTCTTCAAGCCTTTTTTTTACGTAATCTTTTCCGATATCTTCTATCTGTTTAATGAGTGCGGATGCATCCGATAAGAGGATCTTATTTACAGTAATCCCAAAGCCGGCCTCCGTCCTTAAATCACATTCATTGATAC
>JAGPFR010000002.1 GCA_018056425.1 Lachnospiraceae bacterium | reverse complement strand
TCTGGAGGCATATGGTGCATCCTATACTCTCCAGGAGATCCTGACCGTTAAGTCCGATGATATTCTCGGACGTGTCAAGACCTACGAAGCAATCATCAAAGGCCAGAACGTACCTGCAGCAGGTATTCCCGAATCATTCAAAGTCCTTCTTAAGGAGCTCCAGTCACTCGGACTTGATATGAAGGTACTTGATGAGAACGGAAGCGAGGTTGAACTCAAAGAGAACGTTGACTACGGCGAGACCGATTATCGCTCGGTAATGGAAGGCGACAGAACTTCGACTTCCGACAGGGAAGGCGATAAGTTTGCCGCTAACGGATATCAGACACAGGAATTCAACGAGAACGAGGAACTCGAAACAGTTGATGACCTGGACGATTCATTCGACGACGAAGATTTTTCGGATGATGAGATCTGACCCGTATAAACGGCTGTTACCGTAAATCTGTCAATGCTTAAAAAAGGAGTATCATCAGATGCCTGAATCAATAAATGAGTCATATCAGCCTGTAACATTTGATTCGATCAAGATCGGACTTGCTTCTCCCGAGAAGATCAGGGAGTGGTCACACGGTGAGGTTACCAAGCCTGAGACCATCAACTACAGAACCCTCAAGCCCGAGAGAGACGGTCTCTTCTGCGAGAGGATCTTCGGACCCAGCAAAGACTGGGAGTGCCACTGCGGTAAGTACAAGAAGATCCGTTTCAAGGGAATCGTCTGCGATAAGTGCGGAGTCGAAGTTACAAAGTCAAGCGTCAGACGTGAGCGCATGGGTCATATCGAACTTGCAGCTCCCGTATCACACATCTGGTACTTCAAGGGTATCCCCAGCCGTATGGGACTTATCCTTGATATGTCACCCAGACAGCTTGAGAAAGTTATCTATTTTGCATCATACATAGTCCTCGATCCCGGTGAGACCACCCTCGAGAAGAAGCAGCTTCTTTCCGAGAAGGAGTATCAGGACGCAAGAGAGGAGTTTGGTCAGAACTTCCGCGTCGGAATGGGTGCAGAGGCTGTTAAGGAGCTTCTTTCCGAGGTTAATCTCGATGAGAAGAGAAGCACATTAAGAGCAGATCTTGCAGAGTCCAGCGGACAGAAGCGCGCTCATATCATCAAGAGACTCGAAGTTGTCGAAGCTTTCTGTGAGTCAGGCAACAAGCCCGAGTGGATGATCATGGATGCACTTCCCGTCATCCCCCCTGAGCTTCGTGCAATGGTACAGCTCGACGGCGGAAGATTTGCAACCTCAGATCTCAATGATCTGTATCGTCGTATCATCAACAGAAACAACCGTCTCAAGAGACTCATCGAGCTTGGCGCACCTGACATCATTGTCAGAAACGAGAAGAGAATGCTCCAGGAGGCAGTTGATGCCCTTATCGACAACGGCAGAAGAGGACGCCCCGTAACCGGCCCCGGAAACAGACCTCTCAAGTCTCTTTCCGACATGCTCAAGGGTAAGGCAGGACGTTTCCGTCAGAACCTTCTCGGAAAGCGTGTAGACTATTCCGGACGTTCCGTTATCGTCGTAGGACCCGAACTTAAGATCTACCAGTGCGGTCTTCCCAAGGAGATGGCACTTGAGCTCTTCAAGCCCTTCGTTATGAAAGAGCTTGTAGGACGTGGCATCAGCCAGAATATCAAAAATGCCAAGAAGCTTGTCGAGCGTTGGGACGACAAGGTATGGGACGTTCTTGAGGACGTCATCAGAGAGCATCCCGTAATGCTCAACCGTGCTCCTACGCTTCACAGACTCGGAATTCAGGCATTTGAGCCCATTCTCGTAGAAGGTAAGGCAATTAAGCTTCATCCCCTCGTATGTACCGCGTTCAACGCAGACTTCGACGGAGACCAGATGGCAGTACACCTTCCTCTCTCCGCAGAGGCTCAGGCAGAGTGCAGATTCTTACTGCTCTCTCCCAACAACCTTCTTAAGCCTTCGGACGGCGGCCCCGTTGCCGTTCCCTCACAGGATATGGTCCTTGGTATCTACTACCTGACTCAGGAGCGCCCCGGTGAGAAGGGTGAAGGAAATGCCTACAAGGATATGAACGAAGCAATCCTTGCTTACGAGAACGGTCTTATCACTCTCCACAGCAAGATCAAGGTCAGAGTGACCAAGAAGAACTCCAAGGGTGAGGAAGTCAGCGGAATTGTCGATACCACTCTCGGAAGACTTTACTTCAACGAGATTCTTCCTCAGGACCTCGGATATGTAGACAGAACCAACCCCGAAGATTTCCTTAAGCCCGAGATCGATTTCCTCGTAGGAAAAAAGCAGCTTAAGCAGATCCTTGAAAAGGTTATTAATACACACGGAATCTTCAAGACCGCTGAGGTTCTTGACGATGTTAAGTCCATCGGATATAAGTTCTCCACCAGAGCGGCAATGACCGTATCCATTTCGGATATGACCGTTCCCGCAGAGAAGCAGGAGCTTCTTGCCAAGGCACAGGAGACCGTAGATAAGCTTGCGCTTAACTATCACCGCGGACTTATTACCGAGCCCGAGAGATACAGATCCGTTATCGAAGTCTGGAACAAGACCGATAAGGAACTTACCAATGCACTTCTCAAGGGACTTGATAAATACAACAACATCTTCATGATGGCTGACTCCGGAGCCCGTGGTTCCAATCAGCAGATCAAGCAGCTTGCCGGAATGCGTGGACTCATGGCGGATACATCAGGACACACCATCGAGCTTCCCATTAAGTCAAACTTCCGTGAAGGACTTGACGTTCTGGAATACTTCATGTCAGCACACGGTGCTCGTAAAGGTCTCTCCGATACCGCACTCCGTACCGCTGACTCCGGATATCTCACCAGACGAATGGTTGACGTATCACAGCAGCTTGTCATTCAGGAAGAGGATTGCTCCGTAGGCAGAGATGAGATCCCCGGAATGAGTGTTAAGGCATTCATGGATGGCAAAGAAACCATCGAGAAGCTTAAGGACAGACTTGTCGGACGTACCACCTGTGTTGATATCAAGGATAAGGACGGCAATGTTATCGTCAAGGCTAATCACATGATCACCCCTGCAAGAGCAGAGCGCATCATGGAGAGCGGCGTAGGCGGAGACGGAAAGCCCATCGATAAGGTAAGGATCCGTACCATTCTCACCTGCCGTTGCAAGAACGGTATCTGTGCTAAGTGCTACGGCGCTAACATGGCAACCGGCGAGAAGGTTCAGATCGGTGAAGCAGTAGGTATCATCGCTGCACAGTCCATCGGTGAGCCCGGTACACAGCTTACCATGAGAACATTCCATACCGGTGGTGTCGCAGGTAGCGATATTACCCAGGGTCTTCCCAGAGTCGAAGAGCTCTTCGAAGCAAGAAAGCCCAAGGGACTTGCGATCATCTCCGAGATCGATGGTGTTATCACCAAGATTGAAGATATCAAGAGATCCAGAAAGATCTATGTAGAAAATACCGAGACCGGCGAGAAGAAAGATTATCTTGCCAAGTTCGGTTCAAGCCTTAAGGTAGAAGAAGGCCAGCATGTTGAGGCCGGTGATTACCTTACCGAAGGTAGTATCGATCCCCACGATCTCCTCAAGATCAAGGGAATCAGATCCGTACAGGATTACCTCCTCAAAGAGGTACAGAGAGTATACCGTCTGCAGGGTGTTGATATCGCAGATAAGCATATTGAAGTTCTCGTTCGTCAGATGCTCCGCAAGGTTCGCATCGATGATCCCGGAGACACCCAGCTCCTTGCAGAAACCCAGATCGACAAGCTTGACCTCGATGACATCAACGAGCAGCTTGCAGCTGAGGGCAAGAAGCAGATCGAAGCTACTCCCATCATCCTCGGTATTACCAAGGCAGCACTTGCAACCGATTCCTTCATGTCTGCAGCATCATTCCAGGAGACCACCAAGGTTCTCACCGATGCAGCAATCAAAGGAAAGACCGATCCCCTTATCGGACTTAAGGAGAACGTCATCATCGGTAAGCTCATTCCTGCGGGAACAGGTCTTAAGAGATACAGAACCATTTCTCTTTCAACAGACCTTAACAACAAGAATTCTCTGGGCGAAGCAGAGAACGCTGACGAAGTATTCGAAAGCGCTCAGGCTAAGACAGAAGTTGCAGAGAACAGCGACGCAGAATGATCTGAGAAATAAATAAACAAAACCGTTCCCGGCACAGGCTTAAATACCTTTGCCGGGAACGTGCATTTAGGGAAGATTTTTTATATAATATAAAAGTCTTGAAAAAAAACATTTCCGGGAGAATGCAATGAAAGTATTTGTAACGGGTGCCTGCGGACAGCTTGGCCACGATCTTTTAAATGAACTTTCAAAGAGAAATATAGAGTGTATGGGATCTGATCTTGCACCCTCATACAGCGGCGTGCAGGATGGAAGCGCAGCAACAAAGGCTCCCTATGTATCCGTTGATATTACGGATGCAGATGCCGTGATGAAGGCTGTTTCTGACTATGCTCCCGATGCGGTCATACACTGCGCGGCATGGACAGCGGTTGATGCTGCCGAGGATGAAGATAAGAAAGATACAGTTGAAGCTGTCAACGTAAAGGGAACCGCAAATATTGCGGATGCCTGTGCAAAGACCGGAGCAAAGATGTTATATCTGAGCACCGATTATGTATTTGACGGAAAAGGTGAAACCCCCTGGGATCCCGATTGTACCGACTACGCTCCCTTATCCGTATACGGTAAAACAAAACTTGGAGGAGAGCTTGCGGTAAGAGAGAAACTTACGAATTACTTTATCGTACGTATCGCATGGGTATTCGGACTTAACGGAAAGAATTTCATCGCGACCATGCTCAGACTTTCCGAAACGCATGACGAACTTTCCGTCGTGTGCGATCAGATCGGTACTCCCACATATACATACGATCTGTCCAGACTTCTTGTAGACATGATACTCACCGATAAATACGGAACTTATCATGCAACCAACGAAGGCGGATATATATCATGGGCTGATTTTGCCGAAGCGATAATGCAGGAAGCAGGGCGAAAGACTGTCATCAAAAAGGTCACGACCGCCGAATACGGACTCAGCAAGGCGGCAAGACCTTTTAACTCGAGACTTGATAAATCCAAGCTTGTTAAGAACGGATTTACACCCCTTCCCGATTGGAGAGATGCACTCAGAAGATATCTGAAAGAGATCGGAAAATAAAACCGTGCATAACAAAACCGCTTCACTCGAAACTGAGCGAAGCGGTTCTTTTTTACGGATATAAATTATTTCTTGATGAGCCTGAAGATGAAGATGAGGAGACATGCTCCGACTACTCCGCAGATGATGGAACCGATAGGGCCTCCGAAGCTGATCCCGATAACTCCGAAAAGTGCTCCTGCAACGGCGCCGCCCACGATACCAAGGATGATATTGACGAGCAGATTGTTCTTACTCTTCATGATGACTCCGGCAAGGAATCCGCATAAAGCACCGACAACAAGTGAAACAAGCAGATTAAGAAGGCCTCCCATAATGATCTCCTTTCAAATCTAAATATCATATTCAACAGGGCAGATTATACCATATATAGTGCTTGTTATCAATTCGCCAAAATAATGTTTGACAAAGGCTTTACAAGCACATATAATATTTTAGCGTGCGTACAAAGGACTTACTATGCCCTTACGGCGCAGTAACCTTTGATAAACGTAAATATTAAGAAAGGAAAGGTGAACGAAATGCCCACATTTAACCAGTTAGTAAGAAAGGGCCGTCAGACCAGCGTTAAGAAGTCTACCGCTCCCGCTCTTCAGAGAAGCTTCAACTCTCTTCACAAGAAGGCTGTTGAGAATTCCTCTCCCCAGAAGCGTGGCGTATGCACCGCTGTTAAGACTGCGACCCCCAAGAAGCCTAACTCCGCACTTCGTAAGATCGCGAGAGTACGTCTCTCCAACGGAATTGAAGTTACCAGCTACATTCCCGGTGAAGGACATAATCTCCAGGAGCACTCTGTAGTGCTGATCCGTGGCGGACGTGTTAAGGATCTTCCCGGTACCAGATATCACATCATCCGCGGAACCCTTGATACCGCAGGCGTGGCAAACCGCAGACAGGCCCGTTCCAAGTACGGCGCCAAGAGACCTAAGGCTGATAAGAAATAATTTCTTATGAGGCAAGGGTAAGGTAATTACAAAAACGTAACTGAGAATAAGTGTTGGAATGTAATTAGTTCATCTTTGAAATAAAGATTCTAACCTTTCCGCACGAACACTTGGGGAAACACATGTGAGTACCGATGAATTAACTTATAATTGTTAAGGAGGGAAGTAACGTGCCAAGAAAAGGACATATTGCAAAAAGAGACGTTCTTGCAGATCCTTTGTATAATGACAAGATTGTTACAAAGCTTGTAAACAATGTCATGATCGACGGTAAGAAGGGCGTAGCCCAGAAGATCGTTTACGGAGCATTTGCAGAAGTTGAAGAGAAGTCCGGCAAGCCCGCACTCGAAGTATTCCAGGCAGCTATGAACAACATCATGCCTACTTTGGAGTGTAAGGCAAGAAGAGTCGGCGGAGCAACTTACCAGGTTCCTCTTGAGGTTAAGCCTGAGAGAAGACAGACCCTGGGCTTAAGATGGCTCACCATGTTTGCTCGCAAGCGTGGAGAGAAGACCATGATCGAGAGACTTGCTAACGAGATCCTTGATGCTTCAAACAACACCGGAGGTGCTGTAAAGCGTAAGGAAGATATGCACAAGATGGCAGAGGCAAACAAGGCGTTTGCACATTATCGTTTCTAAGGAGGGATAAAAATGGCAGAGAGACAATATCCCCTCGAGAGAACGAGAAACATCGGTATCATGGCGCATATCGATGCAGGTAAGACTACTCTTACCGAGAGAATTCTTTATTATACCGGTGTCAACTACAAGATCGGTGAGACTTACGAAGGAACCGCTACCATGGACTACATGGAGCAGGAGCAGGAGAGAGGTATTACCATTACCTCCGCAGCTACCACCTGTCACTGGACACACCAGGAGAACTGCAAGACCCAGCCCGGTGCTCTTGAGCATCGTATCAACATCATTGATACCCCGGGTCACGTTGACTTCACCGTAGAGGTTGAGAGATCACTCAGAGTCCTCGACGGAGCAGTAGGTGTATTTGACGCTAAGGGTGGTGTTGAGCCCCAGTCCGAGAACGTATGGAGACAGGCTGACACCTATCACGTACCGAGAATGGCTTTTGTCAACAAGATGGACATCCTCGGAGCAAACTTCATGAATACCGTTAAGGAGATCCGTACCAAGCTGGGCAAGAACCCCGTTGTTATCGAGCTCCCCATCGGTAAGGAAGATTACTTCAAGGGAATCATCGACCTCTTCGAGATGAAGGCTTATATCTATAACGACAGCAAGGGTGAGGACATCTCCATCACCGATATCCCCGAGGATATGCAGGCTGAGGCTGATGAGTGGCACACCAAGCTCGTAGAGCAGATCTGTGAGTTTGATGACGATCTCATGATGAAGTACCTTGACGGCGAAGAGCCCACCATCCCTGAGATGAAGGCTGCACTTCGTAAGGCTACCATCGAGAACACCGGCGTTCCCGTATGCTGCGGATCCGCTCACCAGAACAAGGGTATCCAGAAGCTCCTTGACGCAGTCATCGACTTTATGCCCGCTCCTACCGACATTGCTGATGCAACCGGTACCGATGAGGAAGGAAATGAGCTTTCCAGAAAGTCATCC
Organism: Lachnospiraceae bacterium; assembly: GCA_018056425.1. GTDB lineage: Bacteria > Bacillota > Clostridia > Lachnospirales > Lachnospiraceae > AC2028. Next base: position 101,278 of record JAGPFR010000002.1, on the reverse strand, counting down.
GATGATGAGCCTTTCTCAGCTCTTGCATTCAAGATCATTTCCGATCCTTTCGTAGGAAGACTTGCGTTCTTCAGAGTTTATTCCGGAACTCTTAAATCCGGTTCATATGTTTACAACTCATCTAAGGGTAAGAAAGAGAGAGTCGGACGTATCCTTCAGATGCATGCTAACAAGAGATCCGAGCTCGATGAAGTTTTCTCCGGCGATATCGCTGCAGCAGTAGGCTTCAAGTCCACCTCAACCGGTGATACCATCTGCGACGAGCAGCATCCCATCATCCTTGAGTCCATGGAGTTCCCCGAGCCCGTTATCGAGCTTGCTATCGAGCCCAAGACCAAAGCAGGTCAGGACAAGATGGCAGACGCTCTTGCAAAGCTTGCTGAGGAAGATCCTACTTTCAGAGCTCATACCAATACCGAGACCGGCCAGACCATCATCGCAGGTATGGGTGAGCTTCACCTCGAGATCATCGTTGACAGACTTCTTCGTGAGTACAAGGTTGAAGCTAACGTTGGTGCACCTCAGGTTGCATACAAGGAAGCTATCACAAAGCCTTGTGACGTTGATATGAAGTATGCTAAGCAGTCCGGCGGACGTGGTCAGTACGGACACTGTAAAGTTAAGTTCGAGCCCATGGAAGCTAACTGCGACCACTTCGAGTTCGATCCCAAGGCTAACATCCTTCTCAACGAGCCCCCTCAGCTTCTCTTCGAGTCCACCATCGTCGGCGGTGCTATTCCTAAGGAGTACGTACCTGCAGTCGGAGAGGGTATCAAGGAAGCAATGCAGGCAGGTACTCTTGGCGGATTCCCCGTACTCGGCGTTCACGCTAACGTATACGACGGATCCTACCACGAAGTAGACTCTTCGGAAATGGCATTCCACATCGCCGGATCAATGGCATTCAAGGAAGCAATGCAGAAAGCTGCACCTGTTCTCCTCGAGCCCATCATGAAGGTTGAAGTAACAATGCCTGAGGAGTACATGGGAGACGTTATCGGCGATCTCAACTCCAGAAGAGGACGTGTTGAAGGTATGGAAGATATCGGCGGAGGTAAGATGGTTAAGGCTTTCGTTCCTCTTGCAGAGATGTTCGGATATTCAACAGACCTTCGTTCCAGAACCCAGGGCCGTGGTAACTACTCAATGTTCTTCGAAAAGTACGAGCCCGTTCCCAAGAACGTTCAGGAGAAGGTTCTTGCAGGTAAGGACAAATAAAGCCCTAAAATGCTTGAATTACGGATGATCATTTAATATAATAGTGATTAGCCGTGTAACGAAAATCAGGCGCCGTAGGCGCGAGCGTACGGCGCAGTATAAACACTTCATTTCAGGAGGAAAAGTTTAAAATGGCTAAAGAAAAGTTTGAAAGAACAAAACCCCATTGTAACATTGGTACCATCGGCCACGTTGACCATGGTAAGACCACTCTTACCGCTGCTATCACCAAGGTTCTTGCAGCAAGAGTTGCAGGTAATACTGCTACCGATTTCAGCAATATCGATAAGGCTCCCGAAGAGATAGAGCGTGGAATAACCATTTCTACCGCACACGTTGAGTATCGGACCGAGAACAGACACTATGCTCACGTTGACTGCCCCGGCCACGCTGACTATGTAAAGAACATGATCACCGGTGCTGCACAGATGGACGGCGCTATCCTCGTAGTAGCTGCTACCGACGGTGTTATGGCTCAGACCAAGGAGCACATCCTCCTTTCCAGACAGGTTGGCGTTCCTTACATCGTAGTATTCCTTAACAAGTGCGACATGGTTGACGATCCTGAGCTCATCGAGCTCGTTGAGATGGAAGTTACCGAGCAGCTTGAAGAGTACGGATTCAAGGATTGCCCTATCATCAAGGGTTCCGCTCTTAAGGCTCTTGAAGATCCCATGGGCGAGTGGGGCGACAAGATCATGGAGCTCATGAGCACTGTTGACTCTTACATTCCCGATCCTCAGCGTGACACCGACAAGCCTTTCCTTATGCCTGTCGAGGACGTATTCACCATTACCGGACGTGGAACTGTTGCTACCGGCCGTGTAGAGAGAGGAACTCTTCACCTCAACGACGAAGTTGAAATCCTTGGAATCAAGGAAGAGAAGGGCAAGTCAGTTATCACCGGTATCGAGATGTTCCGTAAGATGCTTGACGAGGCTCAGGCCGGAGACAACATCGGAGCACTCCTTCGTGGTGTAGACAGAAAAGACATCGAGCGTGGACAGGTTGTTGCTAAGCCCGGAACCGTTACTTGCCACAAGAAGTTTACCGCACAGGTTTACGTTCTTACCAAGGACGAGGGTGGACGTCACACTCCTTTCTTCAACAACTACAGACCTCAGTTCTACTTCAGAACAACTGACGTTACCGGCGTTATCTCCCTTCCCGAAGGAACCGAGATGTGCATGCCCGGCGACAACGTTGAGATGACCATCGAGCTCATCCACCCCATCGCTATGGAGCAGGGACTTACCTTCGCTATCAGAGAAGGTGGACGTACCGTTGGATCAGGAAGAGTTGCAACTGTCATCGAGTAATTCGAAGACATAACTTTTCGTGAATGTATAAACACAATATGCCGGGGATTAATTTCTCCGGCATATTATTATGAAGGAGGATATTATGAAAAAATTTATGACAGCAGTACTTGCAGGCATGATGGCCCTTTCACTCGCAGCATGCGGAAAGACCGGAATTGCAGGCGCAGCAGATGACCGGGTTCAGAATGATGAGAATATCACTGCAACCAAGCTTGATGACGGTTCTTATTACTACGAGGGAAGAATCGGATCAACCATGAAAACTGCATGGTTCAATTACTCCATCAATGATGCTTATTACACCACCGATGAGATCGGCGGATATACTCCTGCAGCAGGAAATGAGCTTGTTGTTGTCGAGTTTACCATCAAGAACACTTTTGGACAGACTGTTCCCATGAGCAACTGGGATTTCGACCTTGAGTGGGGCGATGGCGATGATGATTATGCTTATCCTATCGAAGTATCCGAATCCATTCTTGATGATCAGTTCCCTTCCGAGTATGAACTCGAAGTTAACGAGTCAAGAACAGGAACTCTTGTATTCGAAGCTCCCGAAGGAACCAAGGATTTCGGCGTAGGTTTCATTGAGTATTATGAGAATGATACCGAAGGAAACGGATTCTGGGTATATTTCACCGCTGATGAGAAATAAGTAATAGAATATATAGAAAAACACGGAGCATGCTCCGTGTTTTTTTGTACCTGTAAGTAAGGATCATTCTGAAAATTTATAGATCGCTCCGGATGTTCTGCCCCAAGGTTTGTATGTATAGACATTCTCGAGAGTCGACACGTAGGACCATCTGTCTCCGCCGTTCCAATATGCATAGACGGGATCGAAGTATTCGTAAACAGTGTAGCCTTCTTCGGCAAGTGAGACTGCAAGATCTCTTGTGTTGACCAGTGTTACTTTGTCCCTGATCTCATCGTCCATAACAGAAAAGCAGTTATTGATCGCCGATATATCATCACCATCCATAAACAGAAAGACATGCTCCTCGTCAATGGATCCTATCCAGTGTCTCAGGACTTCTTTGCCGCTTATTGCGCTGTAATCCATCTCGTATCTCATCGGAACGCTTCCGCCTGCAAGGATGTTGTAATACATTGCACCGCCTACCTGATAATAGGCATCACCTATGTAATAAAAGAGTGCGGCCGCAGAGCAGATAAGGTACGGAAGATATTTAAGATTCCTTGCTTTGATCCCGGAAAATTTCTCTTTGCTGCCCAATGCATCCGTCAGCATTTTTAGTCCTGCCGAGGAAATGATGATGATAACGCAGTAGAGAAAATAGAAATGCCTCCAGCCGTTATACAGGATCGATTTCTTAACGATCGCAACAAGAAGAGGGATGATCCCCGTGATCAACATTGTTAAAGCGTATATTGCGACGTCTTCCTTAACACGGATGCGGACACACAGTGATACGAGTCCTATGAAAAACAAAACGATAACAATAGGCGGCGTTGTGATCAGTATGAACTTGGGGATGTAGTACCAGGGAAGTACATCAAATCTCCAGTCATATACATGGCCGTCGAAGAGAACGGGATGCCACCAGGATACGAAATTGGAAGTTCTGTTTACACAATAGGAAATGTGTCCTATAAGATCAAATCCGCCTCCCGCATAGATTGCAGGGGTGACGATGATGTAAACTGATAAAGATCCGAACGCCGCTATGAGGCCGTTTATAAATTTCGCCTTAGACCATTTATGCCTGATCGTCAGGATCAGGATGTAGATAAATCCGAAGACGGCTGTGAAGTATAATCCAAGGACTCTTGTGTTGCAGAACAGTCCGCCGAAGATCGCAAAAAGTACCGCATTTCTTTTCTTGTCTTCCTCCGACATGGAGATCGTAAAATACAGAACGATCGTAAGAAGACTTAAAAAAATGATGTCCTTATTATTGTGGAGACTGTCGCCGTAAAGCCTCGGACTCAGGAAATACATCAGTGTTCCGAAGTATGATACGAAACGGTTTTGCAGGAGCCTTCTGAGGCTTTTGTACATAAATACCGTACCCAGGCAAAAGAAAGCATACAGGTACAGATGCCAGAAGAATCCGACAGTGTATTTATCGTCTAATGTAAGGAAGGGTGCGATCGGATACAGAGCCGCGATGCCGTGATCTCTCTCAATGCTTTCGTGAATATAGGGAATATCGAATCCTTCCAGAATGGGCGGCACTGGTGCTTCGCTTCCGAAGAAATTGTAATAATCACGGATATTTGACCAGAGTATTATTTTCTCGGAACGATCGTCAAAATCCATCGGATAGTATCTGATATTAAGAAGACCTGCCGAGAAAAGCAGGACAAATATGATCAGCGATATAAAAAGATTTCTGTTTAAAGTGGTTTTCATTCAGACCGGATTACCTTGTGGAAAAATAGTACATAAAGAATAGTTCAATTGCATAATATTATACAAAAGAAGCCGCCACGGTTCAATTATGGGTGGTTTTCTCTTTACAAATAAACTTGTGTGGGATATGATTAAGAAAACGTTTTCAGAAATCGTTTTTTTGTTTTATTGCAAAGGAGGGGCTTAAGGGTGGTTACTATCAGAGATGTTGCCAAGAGAGCGGGAGTAGCCGTCTCGACTGTATCCAAAGTCATCAACAATTATCCGAGTGTGTCGGAGGATACCATCATCAGAGTTAATGAGGCTATTGAAGAGCTTCACTTTATTCCTAATTCGGTTGCGGCTTCCCTTTCATCGAAACAGTCAGGCAGAGTGGCGGTGCTTACCGATCCCGATGGACAGACGCTTGCTTCAAGCGAGATAATGATGCAGTACATTATGGGTGCCGTCAAAGCAGGCAATGAAGCAAGACTCGATGTTGTACCTTTGTTCTTCAGCATGTTTGCCGGAATGAAGGCAGCCGAGATCGAGCACAGACTTGAAGCCCAGAATATCAGAAGCATCATCGTGTGCGGACTTGACCGTGACATGAAGGAGCTTACCGAGGTTATCGAAAGCGAGAAATTTAAAGCTGTTGTTGTGGACATGCCGCTTCAGAGCGATAACATATCCAACATCGGCGTTGATCATGCACAGGCGCAGAAAGATATTCTGCGCAAGACCATAACCGAAAACACCGGTCCGAGCGACAGCGTTTTGTATATTTCGGGAAGAACAAACAGCTATGTTACCGAAGAGAGAATTCGCGGAGCAAGGGAACTTTCCGAAGAACTCGGTTTTGATCTTACCGTCAAGAACGGCGCTTTCAGCGAAAAGAATGCGCGCGAGATCACCATGAAATACGGAAGAGATAAGGACATCATTGCGTGCGGTTCAGACCTTATGGCGATCGGTGCGATGAAGGCTCTTACCGATATGAACGTATTCCACCCCGTATGCGGTTTTGACGGGATCACTCTCATGGGTTATGCGGGCAAGAACATGGTGACCGTAAGACAGGACTTCAAAGAGATCGGAGAAGAAGCTCTCAGGGAATGCTGCAGACTGATGAGCGGTGAAAAGGGCAGATCCATAAGAATGCCTTATGATCTCATGCAGGTCAGATACGAGGATGTACTGGTTTGATCTTATAAACAGTTTGGGAAGGAGAATGAACAGGCAAATGGAGAGCAATCGTAATCTTGGCAGGGATGTCATAATAATGAATCTCGAAGAACAGCTTGGACAGATCACTCAAAAAGAGTACGGCAGGACTATTGCAGACTGCACCGATAAAGAACTTTATTATTCGATACTTTCACTTGTAAAGACATTAATGGATGTATCGATGCCCATTTCCGGAGAGAAGAAGGTTTACTATATCTCGATGGAATTCCTTATCGGAAAACTTCTCTCTAACAATCTGATCAACCTCGGTATCTACGGCAAGCTTTCCGAGATACTTGAGAAGAACGGCAAAGATCTTACCCTTATCGAGGAGATCGAGCCCGAACCTTCACTCGGAAACGGAGGACTCGGAAGACTTGCAGCCTGTTTCCTTGATTCCATCGCAACACTCGGACTTCCCGGTGACGGAATCGGACTTAATTATCACTTCGGTCTTTTCAAGCAGGTCTTTAAAAAGAATGCGCAGACCGCAGAGAAGAACGACTGGATAGAAGAGCAGAGCTGGCTCAGAAAAACCAAAACTTCATTCAAGGTAAAGTATGCTGATTTTGAAGTCGTATCCAAAATGTATGACATAGATGTCATAGGATATGAAAACGGAGTAAACAAACTTCATCTGTTTGATGTCGAGACCGTTGACGAATCCATCGTTAAGAAGGGAATCGACTTTGATAAGAAAGCGATCAAGAAGAACCTCACTCTTTTCCTGTATCCCGATGATTCCGATAAGGACGGAAATCTTCTGAGAATCTATCAGGAGTATTTCATGTGCGCAAATGCCGCAAGACTTATCCTTAAGGATATGTCGGATAAGAAGTTTGATCTCCATGAACTTCACAAGCATGCCGCCGTTCAGATAAACGATACACATCCTACGCTTGTTATCCCCGAGCTCATCAGACTTCTCGTCGAGGAAGAGCATTTCGGAATGGACGAAGCGATCAAGGAAGTATCCGCATCATGTGCATATACCAACCACACCATCCTTGCAGAGGCACTCGAGAAGTGGCCTCTCGAATACCTGAAGAAGGTTGTTCCTCATCTTATCCCTTACATCAAGGAACTTGATAAGAGAGTAAAAGCTAAGTTCAAGGATCCCAAGGTTGCCATCATCGATAAGGATGATAAGGTACACATGGCCCACATCGACATCCATTACGGTCATTCCATCAACGGTGTTGCTGCGATCCATACCGAGATACTTAAAAAGACTGAACTCAATCATTTCTACAAGATCTATCCCGAGAAGTTCAACAACAAGACAAACGGTATCACATTCAGAAGATGGCTTATCTCCTGTAACAGGGAACTTGCACAGTTCCTTTCGGAGACCATCGGTGACGGATATACCAGAAATGCGGAGGATCTTGAAAAGCTTCTCGAGTTTAAGGATAACGACAAAGTACTCGAGACACTCGATAAGATCAAGAAACTTAAGAAAGAGCAGCTTGCCCGGTACGTTAAGGCTAAAGAAGGAATAGAGCTTGACGTCAACTCCATCTTCGACATCCAGTCCAAGAGACTTCACGAGTACAAGCGTCAGCAGATGAATGCTCTTTATATAATCCATAAATATCTGGAGATAAAAGCCGGCAGGAAGCCCGTAAGACCGATAAGCTTTATATTCGGTGCAAAGGCGGCTCCCGCTTATGTAATTGCCCAGGATATCATTCACCTGATCCTCTGCCTTCAGGAGCTTATAAATAACGATCCGGACGTTAGTCCCTACATCAAGGTTCTCATGGTTGAGAACTACAATGTAAGCTATGCCGAGAAGATGATCCCCGCCTGCGATATTTCCGAGCAGATATCACTTGCTTCCAAGGAAGCCTCCGGAACCGGCAACATGAAGTTTATGCTTAACGGTGCAGTTACCCTCGGAACCGCTGACGGAGCAAATGTTGAGATTGCAGAGCTTGTCGGCAAAGAAAACATCTTCGAATTCGGTCTTGAATCGGATCAGGTCATCGCTCATTATGAGAAGGCTGACTATGTATCCAGGGACTACTACAAGAAGAGTAAAACGATCAAGGCGGCGGTTGATTTCATAACCGGTCCACAGCTTCTTAAGATCGGCGATAAGGAGCGTCTTGAGAGACTGTCCAAGGAACTTCTTAACAAGGACTGGTTCATGACTCTTATCGACCTTGAGGACTATATCAGGGTTAAGGACGAGGCTTTTGCCGCATACGAAGACAGGGACAGATGGTTAAGAATGTGTCTAGTCAACATTGCCAAGGCCGGATTCTTCTCTTCGGACAGAACCATCAGGCAGTATAACGAGGATATCTGGCACCTGAAATGAGGTGAAAAAAACCCTGTATTAACGGGCGTTATAAGGGTTCGATGTGTTATTTAAATATAGAAACCACAATATATTGAGGTTTACATAATGCACAAAAGACACGGCGAAAACCGTGTCTTTTGTGCATTTTAAGTCAAGAATCCAGTATTTACAAGGGTTTGCGGGCTCTATTGAACAATTTTCACAAAAATTATGTTGATCATTCTTAAATTATTATTTCCCACTATATCTTGACGAAATATAAAAATCGGGAATACAATATGTAGTGCACGGCCATAGGAATAAATACCATATATTCTGTAATAATAGGCTTAGAAATATAAAAAAAGTTCAAATCAGGGGAGTTTACATGAAAATCATCAAGAGAAGCGGAACAGAGGTGCCTTTTGACATAGATAAGATCGTTGCGGCTGTCAAGAAGGCTAATGAAAGCGTGATCGAGTCCGAGAGAATGACCGAGAAGCAGATCGAGGTTATTGCGGACAATATGCTTACCCAGTGTTCCAGGATTCCCAGATCTCTTTCCGTCGAGGAAATCCAGGATATGGTAGAGAATGAGATCATGAATCAGAGGGCTTTTGCCGTAGCCCGCTCTTATATTACCTATAGATACAAGAGACAGCTCGTTCGTAAGTCCAATTCCACCGACGAGCAGATCCTGTCCCTCATCGAGTGCAATAACGAGGAGGTTAAGCAGGAGAATTCCAATAAGAATCCTACCGTTAACAGCGTTCAGCGTGACTATATGGCAGGTGAGGTAAGTAAGGATATCACCAAGAGATTCCTTCTTGATGAAGATATCGTTGCTGCTCACGAGGCAGGTCTCATTCATTTCCACGATGCGGATTATTTTGCGCAGCATATGCACAACTGCTGCCTTGTTAACCTCAAGGATATGCTCGATAACGGAACCGTTATCAGCGAGACCATGATCGAGAAGCCTCATTCATTCTCCACCGCATGTAATGTCGCAACTCAGGCTATCGCTCAGATCGCATCTTCACAGTATGGCGGACAGAGCATCTCTCTTTCTCACCTGGCTCCTTTCGTACAGATCAGCCGTGAGAAGTTCAGAGCAACCGTTAAGCAGGAGATGGAAGATGCCGGAATCAAGGTAACCGAGGAAGAGATCAACAAGGTTGCCGAGATGAGAGTTCTTGATGAGATCAAGGCAGGCGTACAGACCATTCAGTATCAGGTCATCACCCTCATGACCACAAACGGTCAGGCTCCTTTCATTACCGTATTCATGTACCTTGATGAAGTTCCCGAAGGACAGACAAGGGATGACCTTGCAATCGTCATCGAGGAAATGCTCAAGCAGCGTATCAAGGGCGTCAAGAATGAGAAGGGTGTTTACATCACTCCCGCATTCCCCAAGCTTATCTATGTTCTTGATGAAGACAATATTACCAAGGACAGCAAATATTATTATCTGACCGAGCTTGCAGCCAAGTGTACCGCAAAGCGCATGGTTCCCGATTATATCTCCGCAAAGGTTATGAAGGAACTCAAGGGCGGCAATGTATATACCTGCATGGGATGCAGAAGCTTCCTTACCTACGAGCCCGGTGTTCAGAATGTTGACGGAACTCCCAAGTTCTACGGAAGATTCAATCAGGGTGTTGTAACACTTAACCTTGTTGATATCGCTTGTTCATCAGGCGGAGACATGGATAAGTTCTGGAGTATCTTCGATGAGAGACTTGAGCTCTGCCACAGAGCACTCATGGCAAGACATAACAGACTTAAGGGAACACTTTCCGATGTTGCTCCCATCCTCTGGCAGTACGGTGCACTTGCAAGACTTCAGAAGGGTGAGAAGATCGACAAGCTCCTTTATGACGGATATTCAACCATATCACTCGGATATGCGGGACTTTGCGAGTGTACGAGATATATGACAGGCAAGTCACATACCGATCCCACCGCAACTCCTTTCGCACTCGAAGTAATGCAGAAGCTAAACGATGCATGTAAGAAGTGGAGAGGCGAATCAAACATCGCATTCTCACTTTACGGAACTCCTCTCGAGTCCACCACTTACAAATTCTCGAAATGTCTCCAGAAGCGTTTCGGAATCATTCCCGGAGTTACCGATAAGAGTTATATCACCAACTCCTATCACGTACATGTTACCGAGAAGATCGATGCATTCGAGAAGCTTAAGTTCGAATCACAGTTCCAGGCACTTTCACCCGGCGGTGCTATCAGCTATGTTGAGGTTCCCAATCTTCAGGACAACATCGATGCTGTTATTTCCGTAATGCAGTACATCTATGAAAATATCATGTACGCAGAGCTCAATACCAAGAGCGATTACTGCCAGGTATGCGGATACAATGGTGAGATCAAGATAGTTAACGATAAAGACGGAAAGCTCATCTGGGAATGCCCCAACTGCGGAAACCGCGATCAGAACAAGATGAACGTTGCACGCAGAACCTGCGGATACATCGGAACACAGTTCTGGAATCAGGGAAGAACCCAGGAGATCAAAGAAAGAGTTCTTCATCTGTAATTTATATCGAATTCTATAAAGGTAAGAGCGGGTCTTCGACTAAAAGAGGATCCGCTTTTTATTTTGCGCGTGTAATTGACAGCATAAAAACCCTTGTCTACAATAATGGTGGTTTTATGGTTTCGCTTACCGGAAGAGGTGCGCAGTGTTGATACAGAAGATTCGAAACAGTCTGTTACTTCAGCTTATCTGTATTGTGCTTGCGATCCTTGCGGTTCTTACTGCAACACTCTATACATCTTTTATATATGTCAAAGATACAACCCTGAATTATACCCAGACGCTTGCGGACAGTCTTCTTCGTCAGGCAGATGATGCGCTCAGTTTCTATGAGGAAAACCTCAGATATAATGCGGAATCATTGTGCCGTTTTATGATCACCGATGAACTTGAAATGGTAAGTGATGATGCGGGTGAAGCAAGGCTTTCGTCATATTACACACAGATAGCGCTTAAGAACAAAGAGATCGTATCTGCTATCATCTATGACAGCGATATGAATGTACTTGTCTCTCTCGGAAGACAGCTTACTCTGCCTGTGAAGAATTTCTATCTGAGAAAAGAAGCCGATATGAATGCGGATTGGTATTTTGAAAACGATCCGAACTATTATTACGGTTTTTATTATCCCATCTACAGCGGAACCGGTACGGGTACGAAGCTCCAGGGAATGTGCGTTCTGATACTTGAACCGTGGAGCATTGAAGGATCACTTCACAATATCATGAATGACAATACCGCAGCGATTCTGCTGAGTGATTCAAACAGGCTGGATCTGTCATTTCATACATTCGGCGGCGTTCCTGCAGATAGTGATATGGATGACCTCAAAGCAAACGACGATTATATATACCGAGAAGGTAACTGGCAGAACGGAATCAGAATTGCGGTTGCTGTCTCGGTCTCGGGTAATACATCAGGCAGCAATACAATACGGACCATGATAACGATCGCATCGGTGCTGACTTTATTCTTCCTGGCAGTTATCATATTCTTCTCGTACTTCCACATGGCAAAACCGATCCATGAGATAGACAGATTCATCGATGACTCGATAGAAAATCCTGATAAAAGACTTAAGCTTAAAAGAACAGATGAGATCGGAACGGTTGCGGAAAGCCTCAATCATATGCTTGATGAAAACCAGCGCATGATAGGGGAGATAAAAGAGGGAAAGATAAGACTCTACGAAACAAAGCTGACACAGCAGAAGATGGAGATCTTAGCTTACCGTAATCAGATCAATCCCCACTTTCTGTACAACACATTTTCGTGCATGAGAGATATGGCGCTGATCAACGATCAGGATAACATCGCGGAAATGGCAATGGCTCTTTCGGATATATTCAGATATGCGGTCAAGGCAAGTAACATAGTCACCGTAAGAGATGAAGTATCATACATCGAGAAATATGCACGTATAATAGAATTCAGGTTCATGGGAAAGATCACGATAGAGACCAGTGTGGAAAGCACGGTTCTCGATAAGCCGCTCATCAGGTTCTTCTTACAGCCTCTTGTGGAGAACGCAGTGTTCCACGGACTTGAAAGCAAGATGGATAACGGATTCGTCGATGTCCGTATCGAAGGCAGAGGGGACAAGCTTGCGATAACGATCAAAGACGACGGATGCGGAATGGATGAAGAAGCACTCGGTAAGCTAAAAGAGCTGATAAACGATCCTCACGAAAAGGGCGGTATTGGTCTTCCTAACATCATACAGAGACTGCGTTTGTTCTACGGGGATGAATATACTTTTGAAGTAAACAGTATTGTGGGAAAAGGTACCGTGATAAATATTGAGGTGCCGGATCATATAAGAGAGTCGTAATAAGGGGTGTAGGGGTATGCTTAGTGTATATATAGCGGACGATGAGGTCTGGATCACATTAGGGTTAAAAAAGCTGCTTGAAAAAACGGGGATAGAAACAGAAGTTATTGGCACCGCAAACAACGGCCTTGTGGCAAAAGAAGAAATTGCGATGTTTAAACCCGATGTAGTATTTACGGACATCAGAATGCCGGGACTGTCGGGTCTTGATCTTCTGCAGACGATACCGGAGATATCACCCGATTCAAAGGTTGTCATCATCACCGGCTTTGCCGAGTTTTCCTATGCGAAGGAAGCGGTGCAGCATCATGCTTTTGATTACCTTCTCAAACCGATCAAGGAAGAAGATCTGTCCAGAGTACTGACAGCGATATTAAAAGAGCGCGGAGAAACCGAAGAGGAAGCAAAGCAGTCCCATGTCTATGACAAGACCATCGATAATGTGATATCCGATATCCGCGAGCATTACATGGAGGATATCTCGCTTACCTCACTTGCGGCAAAATATAACATCAGCATGGCACGTTTAAGCGAGATGATCAAAGAGCATCTAAGTCTAAATTTCTCGGACTACATTGCATCACTCCGCATTTAATGCATTCTTCTATGTTAAGAGAAAGATCAAGTCGTTCATAGTCACGATTTGTACGATGTTTTTATTCCGCGGATTTATCAAGTATCTTGCATCAAACTCACCTGTTGCTGCAAACATGAAGGTATATGATTACGACACCACCGCGGTCAAACTCGGAATAACACTTGCGGTTCTTATCATAAGTTTTGTCGTATTTCGTTTCACCGGATTCGGCATTAAGTTAAAAGCAATCGGTGCGGGAGAGAAGGCTACTAAGTTTGCGGGAGTAAGAACCGACAGAGTAAAGTTTCTGATATATGTTCTGTCAGGTGCGATCACAGGACTTGCGGCATTTGTAAATATAGTCAAGAACGGATCTGCAACAGCAAATGTGGGAAGCCAGCTGGAAACACAGATCCTCATCGCACTTGTTCTGGGCGGAATGCCAATATCGGGCGGGGCCAAGGTCAGATTTGAGAATGTTATAGTAGGTTCACTTCTCTATGTGGTACTTACAAACGGACTTATCATGATGGGGCTTTCAACCCAGATGATGCAGCTGATACAGGGCGTAGTATTCCTGATCTTTGTTGCGATATTTGCGGACAGAGAAAGCTTGTCCGTGATCAAATAAATCTTCTTTTTCATGGTTTCCTCCAAGTGACCAAATGAAAGCGGGGGCGTACATCTTTGCCGGGTCTTCCTGACAAGGCGTGTACGTCCCCGTTGTCATGAAGCATGATGTTGCCTAATGGAATTATACGGCGTATATTGGATAGGAGATTTTTATTTAGGAGGTCAACAATGAAAAATATATTCAAGAAGGGAATAGCATTGTCTTTAAGTGCTTTGTTATGCATAGCCGGATGCTTATCGTTCATTCCACAGATGGCGCTTACAGCCTGCGCGGCAGGAACCGGAAAAAATTTGCAGCTGGTTATGGGAAACAGTGCGCCTAATATTGCCGGTGCACAGGCGAGCAGTGTGTATATGGGCAATTATTCAGCGACGTCATCATCTCCTGAACCGGTAAAGTGGAGAGTTCTTCAGAATGCAGGCGGACAGTTGTTTTTGCTTGCAGACCAAAATCTTGACCAGCAAATGTATAGTTGGAATCATAGCCTCTGGAAAGATAGCGACATTCGCAGATGGTTAAATGGAACCTCTGGAACCAATTTTTTAAGTAAAGCGTTTTCCGGTCCGGAGATATCATCGATAGCGGATTCCAATGTTGTTAACTCTAATAATCCATTTAATCATTATCCGGGTGGCAATGATACGTATACGACAGACAAGATATTCCTTCTTTCCATCGGCGAGGTTAATAATGCGGAATATGGATTCACTGATAATAGCAGCCGTATGGCAGAAAACACCGAACATCCCCGAGTAGGGCTATCCGGTGTTTATAATGATTGGTAGCTGCGTTCGCCGGTAAGTAGCGGCTATGCTGCGACAGTTGGAAGTAACGGTGTTGTGGATTATTATTCAGGTTCCGATAAGTCGGACTCGTACATTGCTGTGCGCCCCGCTTTTAATTTAAATCTTTCTTCTGTCATCTTTACATCCGCAGCCGTAGGCGGCAAAACATCCGGCACCGTAGGCGCCGGTGCACTTACGGAGGTATCGGACTATAACGGAAATGAATGGAAACTGACGATCAGTGACTCTTCAAGAAACAGCTTTACCGCATCCAGAACAGACAGCGGTAATGTGGCCGCAGGGAATAATATAACCATAAGTTATGACCATGCAACAACGGGAGCGGATGAATATATTTCTGCTGTCCTTCTTAATTCTTCCGGTGATCTGCTCTATTACGGACATATCGAGGATATGAGTTTGGCATCCGCATCCGCATCCGGTACGGCAGAGATCACTATTCCCGCAGGTCTTTCGGACGGTGATTATACAATCAAGGTTTTCTCGGAAAAGTGTAACGGTGACAAAAAGACTGATTATGCATCTGAACTCAGATCAATAGCTGTCAGAGTAGAAACTTCCGGCGGATCCGGCAATACGGAGCCTGCACCGGGAACGACGCCTGCACCGGGACCGGCACTTTCTTCTCAGTCCCCGGAGGAGTCCCATGCGGATTACCTTGATGAGCTCAGGGAGCACCTTAAATCCTCGATCGCTCTCGGTGGAGCGCAGACTGTCACATGGGATCAGGGAACGGCGCTTCCTTACGATATAATGAAAACTCTCGAGGATAACCCTGATATTACGCTGGTTTTCAGCTATACTTATGAAGGCAGGGATTACAAGGTGACCATTCCCGGAGGAAGAGCAAAAGCCTTTACAGATATCCCCTGGTACGGACCTGTGTATCTGTATGTGACCTACGGAATGTTTGATGCTCAAAGTCCGATTGCCGCTTCGCCCACAGACGAACATACCTATACGGTAGTTCCCGGTGATACTTTAAGCGGGATTGCCAATAGGCTTGGTACTACAGTTAACAGACTTGTTGAACTGAATGGAATTCAAAATTCCGATTTCATCAGTGTGGGACAGGTTCTTAAGTATTGAGATCAAGTGACAAAATGGGACGGCTTATGGTGTAAGCCGCCCCATTTTTATCTTTTTTTCTATAATTTAAGTATCATTGTTGCAATTCTGAAATATGCCAGAAGCGAAAGTGCATCGACGATGGTGGTGATGAAGGGACTTGCCATGACGGCGGGGTCAAAGCCGAGGCGCTTTGCTCCGACGGGAAGCATACATCCGATGAGCATTGCCATGAGCACCGCAGCAATAAGTGTAAGGCAGATCGTTAATGCAACGAGGAAACCGATCCTGTCAAATACCATAAGCTTGACGAAGTTTGCCGCAGCAAGTGTAAGTCCGCAGAAGACCGCAACACGTATTTCTTTCCACATAACCTTTGGCACATCCGAGTATTCTATTTCACCGAGCGAAAGACCACGGATGACTGTAACGGATGCCTGTCCTCCTGCGTTACCGCCTGTATCCATCAGCATCGGGATATAAGCTACGAGTACGGCACATACGCTTAAGGCATCTTCAAATGATTTGATGATCGCTCCGGTGAATGTGGCACTTACCATGAGAAGAAGGAGCCAGGGGATTCTCTTTTTATATGTCTCGAGAACACCGGTCTTCATATATGTCTTGTCGGAAGGGAGAATAGCTGCCATTTTTTCCATGTCCTCGGTAGCCTCTTCTTCCATGATGTCTACGATATCGTCGACTGTGATGATTCCGACGAGACGGTTTTCATTATCGACTACAGGCATTGTGGTGAAGTCGTATTTTTTGAACTGTGATGCAACCTCTTCCTGATCCATCAGAGTGTTGAGAGCAATGACATTTTCATGCATTATGTCCCCGATTATCTCATCATCTTTGGACAAAAGGAGATATCTTAACGCAACGGTTCCGATCAGGTGCCTGCCGCTGTCAAGAACGTAACATACATTGATGGTCTCGGAATCTACGCCGACTCTTCTTATACGCTCTATTGCTTCTTTTACGGTTGAGCTCTCCTTAAGATCGACATACTCCACGGTCATTATGCTTCCCGCACTGTCTTCGGGATAGCGGAGGAGCTGATTGATCTCACGTCTGGTGTCGGGACTTGCCTTGGCAAGGATCCTTGTTACGACATTGGCCGGCATTTCTTCCATCAGGTCGGCAGCATCGTCGGCCATCAGGTTATCGATGATCCCCGCAGCTTCCTTATCGGACATTACACTTATGATCTTTTGCTGGAGATCAACATCAAGGTATGCGAAAACATCCGCAGCCTGATCTTTGGTCAGGATACGGAAAAGTTTCGGCATGTTTTCTTCGTCCAGCTCTTCGATCCACGCTGCGATATCCGCATCGTTGTGCTCGGACAAAATCTCACGGAGCTTCGCGTACTCTTTGTTTTCAAGCAGAGTAAGAAGCTCGTCAAATACATTCTTTTCTTCCATTTTGCATCACCCTTCGAGACGGCAAAGCCCGCCCCACATAAGGGAATGCTCTTTTAAAGGGAATTCCGGGTGGTGAGGCATAAGAATGCCGTGATCATATAATGTGTACTTCGGGGAACAGAATCGGTACTTCGACTGTCACCTGTCATATGATCACCACCCTTCCGATAGATTTGAAACCGCTTTAGTTTCGCCCTAATTCTATTTTCAGGGAGTGTGAAAGTCAAGACCTTTTGGGCATAAAATGGTATAATTTTCGCATGAGTTCAAACACAGTCAAAAGAAAACTTGGTGACGGGATCATGGTCGGCGGGATCAGATTTAAGTCCAATGTACTCATGGCACCGCTTGCAGGTTATACATGTTTTCCTTTCCGTCTTATGGTTTATAAACTCGGAGCAGGCTCGGCATATACCGAAATGGTCAGCTCCGACGGCCTCAAATACAATGATAACGCCACTACAAGGCTGTTATATACGGATGACAGGGAGAAGTTAAAATGCGTACAGCTCCTCGGCTCTGTTCCGGAAGTCTTTGAAAGGGCGGTTATGAGCGACAGGCTGCAGCCCTTTGATGTCATAGACATCAACATGGGATGCCCCGTTCCAAACGTAGTGAAGTCCGGTGAAGGCAGCGCACTTCTTAACAATTTGCCCACAGCCTCCAGGATAATTGAAAGCTGCAAGCGAAGCGGAAAGGTCGTATCCGTTAAATGCCGTATCGGCATGAATGAGCGGAGCATCGTGATCGAAGAGTTTGCAAGGAAGTGTGAAGACTCCGGTGCGGATATGATAACGGTTCACGGAAGGACCAGAAATATGATGTATGAAGGTGAGCCCCTGTATGATTACATAAAGCTTGCCAAGTCCGTCGTAAATATCCCGGTATTTGCAAACGGCGGAATAGATTCTGCGGAAAAAGCCCGGGAGATGATGGATAAGACCGGTGCCGACGGGGTGATGCTTGCCAGATGCGGTTTTGAAAATCCGCTTATTTTCTCGGAACTGACAGGAAGTAATATCACAGTAAGTAAACGTGATCTCATCATGGAACAGATAGATATTACAGAAGAATGTTTTGATGAACTCTATGTTCTTACATATATCAAAAAGCTTGCTTCTTATTTTATGAAAAAACTTCCCGGAACCAAGCAGTACAAGATGAGTCTGTACAAGTGCGGAAATATCCCGGATCTCAGAAAGATCTGCGGTGAAATATTTGGAGAATAAAATGCCTGCCTGTATGGAATTTGAAATAGAAAACGGAATACTTAAATCCTTCAATGGATCTGATACGGAAGTTACGGTTCCTGAAGGAGTGACGGAAATAGGAGATGATGCGTTCAAAGGTATGGCACACCTTCTTAAAGTGCATCTTCCGCAGTCTGTTAAGAGGATTGGCGACCGTGCTTTTAAAGGATGCAGACAGCTTAATGAGGTGAATTTTCCCTCGGATTTAAAAGAGATAGGAGAATATGCTTTCCACAGATGTCACTGCTTGGAAGAGATCGTTTTGCCGGATTCGGTAAAGAGCGTCGGAAGTTACGCTTTCCTTTATTGTGACGGAGTTCGTAAAGTGGTCATGGAAGGACCTGAGTTGATCAAAAGAGCAGTCTTTTCCCATAACCTGTCACTCAGGGAACTGTTAATTAATGAAAAAGTGGATTTCTCCAATTTTTCGGATGAAGTATTTGAGGGATGCATTAACCTGAGCAAAATATCCCTTTCCGGAAAAGAATACGAGATTGGAAATCTTATAGAGTCTATGAATTCACATTCGGCTTATCCCGATGTGATCAAGGCAATTGCAGGGAGCGTATATCATTCTCTTCAGATTGAGGACGGTGTTCTGGTTTCTTTTAACATCAATCTGAAAAAAGTAGTCTTGCCGGAGGGTATAACTGCCATCGGGAAGAGCTGCTTTTTTGATAAAAAAGGAATAATCAGTATAGATTTTCCCAAGTCCCTTCGCGAGATCAGAGCGAATGCTTTCCTGAACTGTATCAGTCTGGAAGAAGTGTTTATTCGAAATAACGAACTGATCACCGACGAAAAAGCATTCAGAGGATGCTGTAATCTCAAAACTGTTCATATCGGAGAAGATGATTATTCACTTGAGGAAGAGTCTTCAAATGATCTTGTGCAGAGAATCAGGGATCAGGTTCTGGGTGATTTTTATATCAGTGGAAGAATCCTCGTAAGGTATCTGGGCGATGAAGAGCAGGTCAGGATTCCTAAAGAGGTTGAAGTGATCGGTGAGAGATGTTTTTTCGGAAACGAAAGACTGAAAGCTGTGACTTGCACGGGGAATTTGAGGGAGATAAGAGAGCAGGCATTCGAAGGATGTCTGACATTACAGAATGTCGTGCTTCCGGGTACGCTTAAGCGCATAGAAAGAGAGGCGTTTGCGGAGTGCAAGAAGCTTCTTAAGATAAATATTCCCGAAGGCATAGAGTATATCGGAGAGTATGCATTCAGAAGGTGTTTTGTACTGCCTGTTTTTGAGCCTATGCCTGATAAGGCTGTGATCCATCATTATGCATTTTATCGCGCAGGAAATTTTTCTGAGATTGAAGATGATCTCAAGAAGAATTGTAAAAAGGCTGCTTATGATGAGGATTCTTTTTTTGAGAAAGGCGATGAGTATATCGCACCTTATTCATATGCTAATAAAGAAGGAATTAAAACTCTTGATCTGTCCGGAGTAAAGCGGATAGGCAGGTATGCCTACGCGGGATGCCATGACCTTGAGGAGATCGTTATAGATTCTCCGGATTGCATTATAGAAAGCAAGGCATTTTCCAATTGCCCGGGATTAAAAAAAGTAACGCTGAATGTTAAAGAGATCGGCACCGGAATCTTTGCCTATTGCAGAAATCTTGAAGAGGTTCATTTGACCGGAATCACTAATCTTCCCGCGGAGAGCTTTGCAGGCTGTTTTAAGCTTAGCATTTTCGAAGCAAAAGAATTGTCGAAAATGGAGGCAAGATGCTTTGATGAGTGCATCAATCTTCAGGCTTTTGATTTCACAGGTATAAAAGCTATTGGCGCTCGTGCATTTGAAAGATGCGACTCTCTTAAGAAAGTTACTCTTGATGATACGGAGTGCGGATATCATGCCTTTGCAGATCTTGCATCTCTTGAGACAGTGGAGATCACTTCCCGGACAGTGCTTAAAAGCTGTGTATTTATCGGAAGTACACAGATAAAAACCATCGTTTTTGATGGCACCGAATATGAATTTGATAAATTCTCGGACGGATTAAACCGGTTGGGAAATATCTATCCGGAAGCTGTAAGAGAACTAATCTCATCGATATACTCCTGTTATGACATACGTGACGGAAAAAGACTTATCGGGTATTTACAGGATTCGGTGCGGGTTACTGTTCCAGGAGATATCGGGGAAATCGCAGCGGACGTATTCAGAGATCATATAAGATTAAAAGAGATCACTATTCCTGAATCCGTCAATGCATTTGGAAGTCATGCATTTGCCCAGACAGCATGGCTTGATGATCAGCGTAAGAAATCCGAGATGGTGATCATAAACGGAATACTTATAGATGGCGCCGGATGTAAAGGCAAAGTCACGATCCCTGCTTCCGTTAAAAAGATTGCCGGCTGGTGCTTTGCGGGAAATGCCGATATTACCCATTTGGTTCTTCCTTGTGCAAAGCTTGCCATTGAAGCTCTGGCTTTTCGTAACTGTATAAATCTGAAGAAGATCACAGATCACGAAGGAAGAGAGTACAGGCTGACGAAAGTTTCTGATCTTAAAAATGCAGAATATCCGGAACTTATTAACAGAATCTTCTCCGAATGTATCAACTGCTTTAAACTTGATGATGATAACAATTTAGTTGAAAGTACCGGAAATATCATCAATCTGAACTTTCCGGACGGAATAAAATCTGTCGGAGATGAAGTTTATAAGGATTGTCATCTACTGGAGAGCATTACTCTTTCTAAGGATACTGAGTGGATCGGAAAGTCTGCTTTTGAAAACAGCAAATGGTTAAAGACTGTAAGCGGAGCGGATTGTGTTAAGGGCATCGGTGCACTTGCTTTCTCCGGATGCCAGTCGCTTGAGTCGATAGATCTGTCTGATCTGCTTGGTGAAATGGGAAGCAGATGCTTTGAGCATTGCAGTAATCTTAAGGAAATAAAGATCTCAGAGAAATTGGAGAAGATTCCGGAGCGAGCATTTTTTCGCTGTAAATCACTTAAGAAGGTTATGATCCCCGCAGGCGTGAAGGTATTAGAAGCAGAAAGCTTTGCATTTTGCGAAGGCTTGGAAGAGGTATTTATTTCTGAAAATACACAGGTAGATGATACGGCCTTTGCCTGGTGTGATAATATCCGCATTCACAGATACACCGCGGATGAAGCTGGGGGCAGATATTAATGAGATACAGAGAACTTGGAATGACCGGGCTTAAAGTATCTGAGCTGGGATTTGGAACGATCCCGATCTTAAGCGGACATGTGCCGGTGCTTCCCGAATATTTCAGTCCCGATACGGATACGGCTGTTGTCATCATGCGGAAGGCGTTCGATCACGGATGTAACTTCTTCGACACGGCAATTCCCGAAGAATACGGGGATGCGGAGTTTAAGCTCGGTGAATTTGCCAGGACTATAGACAGGTCTAAGATCATTATTTCAGACAAAGCAAGATTTTACGGCGGCGGAGATATATACCGCGAGGTGCTGAGGTCAGCCGAAAATCTCGGTACAAAACCGGATATCTATTTTGTACATCAGGTTGATGACAGTAATGCCGATGAGGTGTTTGCAAAGGGCGGAGCGCTTGATGCACTCTACGATCTGAAAAGAGAAGGCAAGATCGGTTTCACAGGAATAGCATCTCATTATTACAGTGTCCTGTATCGTGCTGTACTTGATAAACGCGTGGATGTTCTTCAGGGAAGCGGCAATATACTGGAAAGAGGCATGCTGGAGCGTATCCGTGAAGAGGAAGCTTTCAGGCAGAAGGGATTTATTTTAAATAAAGTTTATGCCGCAGGACTTCTCATAGGTCCTTTTTCGGTAACAGAACTTATAGGCGGAGTGCTTGAATATCCGTTCTCGTGTGCACTTTTGGGTATAGGAACATTTGAACAGGAAAAGCAGGCCTTTGCGGAGGAATATCCCTTTATACATTTTGAATTCGAAGAAGTGCTGAACAGACTGAGTCAGAAGTTTGATCCGATAGGATGTGACAGATGCGAGAAGTGTGTATGCCATTACGGACATGAGATACATACGTCTTTTCGTCAGTATAATTATTTTCATCTGGGAAAAGAATTCTGGGCGGTCAATAAACTGAAAATGGATCTTATGGAGAATGCAAAACATTGTAAGACATGTGATGAAAAAATATGTATGAAAGAATGCTCCCGAGGGCTTTACATCCCCGGAGAAATAGAACGGATCGAAAAGCTTCTGGAAAACTGGTAAGGTGTAAGAAACGATTGGAAATGAGGACATATGACTGATTACAAACTTTTGACAGATCAGGCAGAGGAAATGGCAAAGGACAATAAGTGGGATATCACTCTTTATGCCAACCTCTCGGCACTTATATATGACAGTCTTGAGAATCTGAACTGGGCCGGATTTTATCTGATGAGAGAAGGAGAACTTCAGCTCGGACCTTTTCAGGGAAAGGTTGCCTGCACGAGAATTCCCGTAGGTAAGGGAGTATGTGGGACTGCTGTTCAGAAAAACGAGATCATCCGCGTCTCGGATGTTCACTTATTCCCCGGACATATAGCCTGCGACAGTGCATCGGAATCGGAAATAGTTCTTCCCATTCATAAAGGCGAGGAGGTTATCGGAGTTCTGGATATAGACAGCCCCGTTAAGAACAGATTCTCGGAAGAGGATGAGAAGGGGCTTTCGAAGATAGTGGAGATTATCGAATCGGAGTAGCAAATGGCGCAGAGAAATATCGTACATTTGAATAAAGATATTAAGGGCATGCTTCCCATAAGAAAACCTGACGGGCACAAGGGGACTTTCGGAAAAGTATTTATCTATTCCGGAAGCTACGGAAGTGCGGGATGTGCGCTTCTTGCAGGAAGAGCTGCGTACAGAGCAGGTGCCGGGATGGTTAAGATCGCTTCACCGGACTGTAACAGGGTTATCATTCAGACTGCTCTTCCCGAAGCGCTCTATGATACGGATGAATTTTCCCGCAGGATGAACATCACGGATAAATGGCCGGACGTATATCTCGCAGGACCGGGAATAGGATGCGGCGAAGAGAGCATGGGAAATCTTGATGCACTTATAAACGGATCCGGTAACAAGCCTCTTGTACTTGATGCCGATGCACTGACGATCATTTCATCGGATGCAGGAAGATATCTTGCTGAGGATATTAGAAAACAAACCGAAAGAGGACGAAGCATTATCATTACTCCTCACGAAGGTGAACTCAGAAGAGTGCTTAAACTGATTCCGGATGCTCCGACTGACGGAGACAGATTAAGCCTTGGTATGGCAGTTTCGGATTATCTGGGGTGCACCGTGGTTGCTAAGGGTCCGGTCACATATGTGATTACGCCCGGTGAAGATATATACGAAAACAATGACTGCGGAAATTCCGGTATGGGTACTGCGGGAAGCGGAGATGTTCTTGCAGGGATCATAGCCGGACTTCTTGCACAGGGGCTTGATGCATATACTGCGGCATCATACGGTGTCCGTATCCATGCACTTGCCGGTGACAGAGCGGCAAAGGCTAAGTGCGAGCATGCGCTCATGGCCGGAGACATAGCGGAATACATATACTAGGTGACAGGGTGTCTGACCCTCTGTCACAAATGATCATATGAGAATAGACAAATTTCTTGCTGACAATTCAATAGGTACTCGTAAGGAGATAAAGGGCCTTATCAAAGCGGGACACGTTACGGTTAACGGAAAGTCTGTAAGTGATCCGGCTATGCATGTTGATCCGGAGAAAGATGAGATTGCTTATGACGGAAGTGTCATAACTTACGAGCGCTTTCATTATTATATGTTAAACAAACCCGCGGGCGTTGTATCGTCTACGAGGGAAGGTGCTTCAACCACAGTTGTGGAGCTTCTGGCAGATGAAGGTGTAAAGAACCTGTCTCCCGTCGGACGTCTGGACAAAGATACCGAAGGCCTGCTTCTTCTTACAGATGACGGAGCTCTTCTTCATGATCTGATATCACCTTCAAAGCATGTGGGTAAGGAGTATCTGGTCATTCCCGAACACGCACTCACCGATGATGATCTTAAAAAGCTTGAAGAGGGAGTTGATATCGGAGATGACAAACCTACGCTTCCTGCGAAAGCCCGCATGGAAGATGACGGGCTTCATCTGATTATTTATGAAGGAAGATTCCATCAGGTCAAAAGAATGCTCGAAGCTCTCGGGAATAAAGTAACTTACCTCAAGCGCCTTAAGATGGGGGAGCTTTCACTTGATCCGGAGCTTGAAGGCGGAGAGTACAGAAGGCTTACTTCCGAAGAACTTGAGCTTCTTAAGAGATAACATTTAAAAGCATTATTATTTAACCATTCAGGCCAAAATGTGATAATATGTATTGAATCAAATAATGGGGTGCTTATCTATAGCTGAGATCGGTCAAAGGGCCGGAACCCATGGATCTGTAAAGGATCCGAACTTGATCCGGGTAATGCCGGCGGAAGGAGGCTTATATGTTTTGGAGTTCTGAAGACGGATACTATGCTCTGACAAAGGAGGGCTACATCGCCCTTGCCGTGATCGCGGTCATTGTACTTGCACTCATCGGCTTTATGAAGAGCAGGAAAGGTTCTGAGAAGACCTCTTCGAAATTCTCAGTTTCTACCATAACTTTTGCGGGTGTATCGATCGCACTTGCTTTTGTTCTTTCTTATATCAAGATCATTCAGATGCCCTGGGGCGGATCGGTTACACTTCTTTCCATGTTTTTTATTGTTTTTGTAGGATACCTGTACGGCCCCAAAGTCGGACTTGCCGCAGGATTTATTTTCGGCATCCTGGAACTTATTCAGGACGGCGGAACCTACATGCTGACTCTTTTCCAGGTATGCTGTGATTATATACTGGCGTTTACCGCACTTGGAGTGAGCGGATTTTTCAAGGGCAAAAAGAATGGTCTTGTGACCGGATATATCATTGCGGTGATTGCCAGAGGAATATTCCATGTTATAGGCGGATATATCTATTGGATGGATTATATGCCTGAGAATTTCCCTGCATCACTCAGGGCTATCTATCCTATTTGCTACAATTTTGCTTACCTTATCCCCGAAGCGATACTGACAGTCATAGTAATATCGCTTCCTCCGGTCAAGAAAGCAATAGCCGGAGTCAGAAATATGGCGGATAAGGCTTAAATCAGTTTAATCCGGAGAAAAGAATATGGACAGAGAAAAGACGATCGTACGTACAAGTATCATCGGTATTGCGGCCAATCTTCTGCTTGCTGCATTTAAGGCTGTCATAGGCTTTGCCAGCGGATCCGTTGCGATCATCACCGATGCTGTCAACAATGTTACGGACGGCTTAAGCAGTGTTATCACCATAATCGGTGCAAAATATGCCGGCAAGAAACCCGATAAAGAGCATCCTCTCGGACACGGAAGAGCCGAATATATCAGTGCTGCAGTGATCTCTGTCCTCGTTTTATATGCGGGAGTCACTTCCCTTGTCGAATCCGTCAAGAAGATCATAACCCCCGGTGAGATATCCTATGACTATATACAGATAGGTATACTGATCGCCGCGGTTTTCGTAAAGGTATTTCTCGGTACATATTTCACCCATATCGGTAAAAAGGTTAATTCGGATTCCCTTGTGGATTCCGGCAAGGATGCAATCGGTGATGTGTTCATATCATCAGCGGCAATAGTTGCTGCGATCATCTATCTCATCAAAGGCTTTTCCATCGAAGGTTATGTCGGTGTTCTGATCGGCGCCTTTATCATCAAGGCAGGTTTCGGAATGCTGATGCATACAATGGATGATATCATCGGTCACAGACCCGATGCCGAACTCACCAGACAGATCAAAGAAACGGTCTGTGATCTTGAGGGCGTATACGGAGTCTATGATATGATCCTTCATAATTACGGCCCCGATAAATACATGGGTTCCCTCCATGTGGAAATAGATGCATCCAAAAATGCGGACGAGATAGATACCCTCTCACGAAAGATCACTCATACGATATATGCCAAGTTCGGTGTGGTTATAGAATCGGTGGGAGTCTACGCAAGAGACAATATTCATCCCGAAGTATCCGAGATGAGAGGCAAGGTTTCCGGTATTGTTTTCTCTCATGAGCATGTTCTTCAGATGCACGGCTTCAGGGTGGATTTCGATAACAAGTTTATACTTGCGGACATCATCATCGACTTTGCAGCTCCCGACAGAGAGGGCTTGTACAACCATATCGTGGGAGACATCGCGGAAGCTTATCCGGGATTTACCCCTAAGATCGTGCTTGATATCGATGCATCCGATCTTTAAATATTTGTTATAATAGAGAAAAATGTTCCGGGGGAATAAATATGTCAGCTAAATTCAAAGTGGATTCTGAAAAACCCAATGCTCTTATTACGGGAGCTTCAAGAGGAATAGGCAGAGCCATTGCGGAGACACTTGCGACCGACGGTTATGACCTGATACTCACCTGCAGGAATTCCATAGGTGAGCTGGAAACGTTTGCCGCTTATCTAAGCGAACAATACGGTATAAGCGTATGCGCGGAGCGTGTTGATATGAAGGTTTCCGCGGATGTCAGGGAACTGTTTGAAGGAATCTCCGATCTGGACGTTCTTGTAAATAATGCGGGCATTTCACATATAGGTCTTTTGCAGGATATGGCGGATGAAGAGTGGGACGATGTTATCGGAACCAATCTCAGTTCTGCTTTTTATACCTGTAAGCATGCCATACCCATCATGCTGAGAAAGCATTCGGGAAGGATCCTCAATATCTCATCAGTCTGGGGAAATGTCGGAGCTTCGCTTGAAACGGCATATTCAGCATCCAAGGGCGGCCTGAACGCATTCACCAAGGCTCTTTCCAAGGAACTGGCACCCAGCAGCATAGCGGTTAATGCCATAGCCTGCGGAGTGGTGGATACGGACATGAATGCAGTCTTTTCCGCAGAGGATATGGATGAACTTAAAAAAGAGATCCCGGCGGACCGTATCGGAACCCCCGAGGAGGTCGCAAAACTCGTTTCTTTGGTACTTAAAGCCCCTTTATATATGACAGGCCAGGTTATAACCCTTGACGGAGGCTGGACTTGACCATTTTTGTTGTTTTTTGGGGTTATTTATTGTAGAATTTATATGTATGTGTGGCACCATAAATCACGGTGTTTATAAAGGAGTAGAGGCCTATGTTGGGAGCATTAATACCGCTTTTTGATTCCAAGACACAGGTAAAAGCGTATTCCATTTTTGCACAGAAATACAATTCTTACATAAATCCCAGTATCCTGGGTACCGGTTCACTTGACGGATCGGGTTCGGTTCTCGGAATCGATATTGTCGAGAGTATGGGTCTTGAGACCGTTGCCGACGACAAGAATGTCTTCGTAGAAGTTACCAATGTATCAATATTCTCGAACATAGATGAGCAGTTTACCGATTCACACGAAAAGCTTGTCCTTTTGTTCGATTATAACGTTACTCCCACCGAAATGTATATAAACAGGCTTAAGGAACTTAAGGCTTCCGGATATAAGCTTGCGATCAGAAAGCTTCAGGTTAAGCAGTTTGAGGAGTATAAGAGCATCTTAAGTCTCGTCGCTTTCGTTCTTCTTGACCATAAGAAGATCGATATCACCAAGGCTAAGATCTATTTCCAGAAAGTATATCCCAACGTTTCGCTGGTTGCGGTTAACGTTAACACACAGGAAGACTATGATGTTCTTACCAAGGACGGAGGATATGACCTCTACGAAGGTAAGTTCTTCAGACTTCCCGTAGTTAATTCCAAAGAAGATATCAGCCCGATGAAGGCTACCTACATCGAGCTTCTCAATATCGTAAACGATCCCGACTTTGACCTCGACAAGGCGGCAGCGGTCATCGAGCACGATACCGCACTTGTTATCTCACTCCTTGCAATGGTCAACCGTATGACGGTCAATTCCGGAATATCAACAGTCGGACATGCAGCTGCAATGCTGGGCCAGAAAGAGCTTAAGCGCTGGATCAATACCGCGGTCACCAAAGAGCTTTGCTCCGATAAGCCCGGTGAGATCACCAGAGTATCCCTTATCAGGGCAAGATTTGCCGAACTCATCGCTCCCGTATTCGGGCTTGCCGCAAGTTCTTCCGAGCTTTTCCTGATGGGACTGTTCTCGGTAATCGATGCGATGCTCGATAAGCCCATGAAGGAAGCTCTCGAGATGGTCAAGGTTTCCAAGGACATCTACAATGCACTTGTTGAAGGAACCGGCAAATATGCTCCCGTTCTTGAGTTCATGAATGCATACGGCGATGCGAACTGGTCGGAAGTATCCAGACAGCTGATCCTCGTTGACGGAAAAGATTCCGATATTTACGAGGCATATACCGGTGCGCTCAGCTGGTTCAGAGATCTCTTCTACGGCAAGGAGAAATAAAAGAAAACTGTTTAAGGCCGCGCCTGTTTCGGGTGCGGTCTTTTTTTGAAAGGACATGGAATGGATATAGAAACCATTAGGGAAACAATTGATAAGCTCTATGAGCAGGGAAGGTCACTCGAAGCGGAGGATGTGCTCTTAAGTACGGCAGGAGCCGCTGCTGAAGAGGGCGATGATCATCTGCTTCTTCAGATCTTAAACGAGCTGATCGGCCACTACCGCGAGACGGGAGAGTGGGAGAAGGCTTTTGAGATCACGGATCGCGCGGTCTATATCGCGGGACGAATCTTCCCCACGGAGTCCATTCCTTATGCAACGACTCTTCTTAACGCGGCTTCCATGTACAGGGCTGCGGGCAAGCTCGATATGTCCCGCTCCATGTATCACGAGGTGGAGAAGATCTATGCTGTGACTCTTAAGTCCGACGATATGCTCTATGCTTCGCTTTACAATAATGAGGCGCTTCTTTATCAGGAGGAAGGTGAGTTTTCTAAGGCTAAGGCCCTGCTTCTCAAAGCCCTCGATATTGATAAAGCCAATGGCAGAGAATATGAAGAAGCGGTTTCGCTTGCTAATATCGCCGCCACAATGATACAGACGGGTGAGCACGAAGAGGCTCTTAAAGCGGCAGAAAGCTCCGTAGCGCTGTTTGAAAGTCTGGGCGTTAAGGACCAGCATCTGTGCGCGGCATTTTCCGCGATGGGTTCCTATTATTACATAAAGGGCAGGTTTGAACCTGCGGCTTCATGCTTCAAGCAGGGCATGGAGATAATGGAGAGCATCCTCGGACGGAACGGATATTATGAGAGATTAAATGAGAATTACAACGCTTGCCTTGCCGCGATGAAGGCAGAAACAGCCGAAGATAAAGCAGCAGGCGTAAAAGCAAATCCTTCCGGAAATACATCATCCGAAAAGGGAATCGATATCTGTAAGAAATATTATGACAGATATGTCAGACCAATGATCGATGAGAAATTCCCGGAGTATGCTTCTAAGATCGCATGCGGTCTTTCAGGCGAAGGTTCCGATGCTTTCGGATATGATGATGACCTGTCCCGCGACCATGACTGGGGACCTTCCGTATGCTTATGGATAAGTGAGGAAACCGATGAGAAGATCGGAGAAGATCTTCGCAAAGCCTATGAAGAACTTCCCGGTGAAATGGACGGAATTAAGAGAGCTCCTTATGTCCGCGGCAAAGACAGAAGGGGAGTTCAGGTTATCCCCGAATATTTCAGGCGTCTTACCGGTGCTTCCATGTACGAAGAAATCGATTGGAGAGAAACAACATCACCGCTTCTTGCTGCTGCCGTTAACGGTCAGGTCTGGAGGGATGACGAAGGACTGGTTACGGAGTTTAGGAATAAACTTATCAAGGGATATCCCGAAAGTATTCTTTTTAAACATCTTGCGGAAAGCTGCGCACGCTTTGCAAGAGAGGGTCAGTACAATGCCCCCAGGGTTTCAAAGCGCGGAGACAATCTTACCGCCCGCATGTTCATATATGATGCTGCGCGTGAAGCAATGAAGCTTTTATACCTGGCAAACGGAAAGTTCTACCCCCACGATAAGTGGCTCAGATACGGACTTAAAGATCTTGAGGGCGGAGATACTCTGGACAGCCTTCTTCAGTCTATGGTAGAAGATCCCGAAAAGGCTGAAGACGTCGGAGCCTTCCTTGCCATGGAACTTTACCGCAGGGATTACATCAGTGACATCGATCCTTATCTCGACAACCAGACCGAGGAGCTTTTACAGAAATCGCTTTGGTCCGATGATTCCGTAGATGAACTTTCAATGAAGATCGCAAAGGATGAATTCGATGCATTTGACAAGGTTGTAAACGAGGGCGGAAGAGCGTATTGCCAGGACGACTGG
Organism: Lachnospiraceae bacterium; assembly: GCA_018056425.1. Classification (GTDB taxonomy): domain Bacteria; phylum Bacillota; class Clostridia; order Lachnospirales; family Lachnospiraceae; genus AC2028. Next base: position 70,449 of record JAGPFR010000002.1, on the reverse strand, counting down.
AGGACCTTCAGTATCATGCGAAGAAGCCAGTATATGACATGGAATAAGACCATGCTCCTCCAGTACCTGTATGATTTTGAGCGCGAGATGAGACTCGGACACAACCTTATAACCGAGAAATACGGACGAATGATGGAGCACACGGCGCCCGAAAGGTACGCTGAGATCAAGGATAATTTCCCCGTCCTTACGGACGAAAAGAAAACGATAATAGAGCAGATCGTAGCCATCCAGGTAGGATGGATGGAGGAGTTTGCGTCCAAATATCCCGCAATGGGTGAACGTGCACGCAGGATCAGGACCGCGGATGACAGTGCATACGATACCTCTTATGAGACATATCTGCGCGGAGAACTCGGTACATATTCCGATAAAATGCTGGAGCTTTATGCCCGTTTTATAGTGGGATTATCCGGCGAAGGCAGGAATCTTGCGTATGAGACGATGCAGAACACGGCACGGCTTTACGGATATCAAACGATTGAGGACGCAGAAAGGTTCATGTCGAAATGATCGATTTGTAGAAAGTTACCAATGCAGTGATTGTCAACACCGGACGTATGATTTTTTTGAAATTTAGTTTTCCACCGAAAAAAGGCTAAAAAAGCCCTAAAAAGGGGTTTATGCACGGAGTTATACACGTTATCCACCATAAAATAACGTTATTTACCCCATATTTTTATGGAAACCACCGAAAATATGTTTTGGTAAAAAATACTCATTTTGCATAAACTTCCTTGTTTTCTCTTAATTTTCAGACAATTCTAACACTTTCGCACAACTTCTTATTTTTCCCTTAATTACGGACATTTACGGCTTTTTAATGGTAAAATAGGCTGTGTTTTACATATTAGCGAGGTGGTTATATGAAATTCAATAAATTAGTATGTTTATCAATTCTTGTCATGGCACTGTCAGGCTGCGGAAATACTCAGGTACCTCAGCCGGAAACCTCACCTTCAGAGGTGATGGAAGAGCAGCAGACTCCGGAGCAGGCCTCCGATGAGGAGCCTTCACCCGAACCTTCGGAAGAAGTCGTTCCCGATGAGGCGGATGAGCCTCTTACCTTCATCACCGATGCGGGAACCACGTCCGTTAACGGATATACCGTAAAGCCCATCCCCGATAACGAGGCTTTTGAATATATCTCAGGAATGGGACCCGGTATCAATCTCGGAAATGCTTTTGATGCTTCCGATTGTGACTGGCTTTCCGATGAACTCGCCTATGAGTCCGCATGGTGCAGGGCAAGGACAAGCTATGCTTACATCGACTCTCTTTGCAACGAGGGATTTAACGTAATAAGGATCCCTGTTTCATGGCACAACCATGTGGATGCGGATTACAACATAAGCGGACCCTGGCTCGACAGGGTAACGGAGATAGTTGACTACTGCCTTGGCAAGGATATGTATGTCATAATAGATGCTCACCATGATATAGATCAGAACTTCTTCTATCCCGATTCTGCTCATCTGGACAATACCTTGAAATATACCGAGGCTGTCTGGAGTCAGCTTGCCGAGCATTTTAAGGACAGAAGCGACAGGCTGATATTTGAATGCATCAATGAGCCCAGACTCAAAGGAAACGACAATGAGTGGTGGTTTTCATCAGTCAATCCCACCGTACAGGATGCTTTTGATGTCATGGAAAAGGTCAATCAGACCTTCGTGGATACCGTCAGGGCAACGGGCGGTAACAATGCGGACAGATATCTGATGGTATGCGGATACTGTAATATGACGACCAATCTTGTCCTTGATGCATTTGAGCTCCCTTCGGATACTGCCGATAATAAGCTGATCGTAACCGTTCATGTGTATCAGCCGTATTCTTTTGCGGGAGAGGTGCCCGGAAATTCAAACTTTGGGGCTGCCGAGGAGAGGGAAAACAAAAACATCTTCTCATCACTCTATGATAAGTTTGTGGCAGAAGGTATTCCCGTTATTATCGGCGAATACGGATGCACAGATAAAAACAATGATGAGGACAGAGTGGCATATTATGAATTCATGGGTGAGTGCTCCGCACTTTACTCCATCCCTCTCGTCGTATGGGACAATAATGAATTCAATAATACGGATGCCGCTGTAGCGGAGACCTTCGGGCTCTTTGACAGAGCTACGGGTGATGTCATCTGCCGCGAACTTGTGGATGCCATTACCGCAGATTATAAGAACTGACCGGTGACCTTTTCCCTTTCTATTCCGTCTTCATGTATGAGGAGGTAAAAACGTGGAAGATTCTGCAATAATCGATCTTTATTTTGCAAGATCGGAAGAAGCAATCAAAGAGACTGCGACAAAGTACGGAAAGATGCTCAAGGGCGTCTCTCTTCGCATACTTCGCAGTATTGAAGATGCGGAAGAAGCGTTAAGTGATACGTATATGAAGACATGGAACAGCATACCTCCTACAAGACCCAATATCCTGTCTGCATTCCTCACCAAGATCATCAGGAACGTTTCTCTTGATAAGCTTGATGCAATGCACGCGGATAAAAGGGGTGCGGGAATGATCCCCGCAATTCTTGACGAGCTCGAAGAATGTATCGCGGACAACCGTCTGCCCGTTCCCGGTGAAGGGATGGAACTTCGGGAGATCCTGAATTCTTTTCTGGAAAAAGAAAAACCGGAGAGCAGGAAGATATTTGTAAGAAGATACTTTTTCGGAAGTGACGTCAAGGAAATCGCGGAGTTTTACGGAATAGGGGAGAGCAAGGTTAAGATGAGTCTTGCCCGCAGCAGGGAGAGGCTTAAAAGCTGCCTTGAGGAAGAAGGTGTCACGGTATGAAGACGGATAAGAACACGCTTTTTAGGGCGATAGGCGAAATTGATGAAAAGTATGTCGGTGAGATCCTCGAGGAGGATGCATCGGGTGCTTCGGTAATAAAGAGTTTCGATGTCGCAAAGGCTGCGACGAATGCTAAGAAGAAAGCTTCGGGAGTTAAAAAGTTTATGATGTATTATCTCCCCGCAGCCGCAGGACTTCTTCTGTGTGCGGTTATCGTAAAGTCTTTTATGACAGCAAATGATTCCGCGGCAGGAAGTGCCAATATGGAAAGTGCATCTGCTCCGATGGCGGCGGAAGCGGCCGGGGACAGTGCCGACTATGATACCGTATCCGAGGCTGTCAGCATTGCAAATGCAGAAGCTTGTGAAGAGGAGGCATCTGATGAGTTGGATGCAGCTTTTGCAGAAAAGCCTGATAACGGTGCAACCTTCGGAATGACTGATGAAGACAGTTTTATTCAAGGAATGCCCAATCCTTTTACAGATTGTGAGAGCCTTGAAAAGGCGTGTGATATCGCAGGAATAGATCTTGTTATTCCGGACGATTTCGGATTTGGCTTTACCAGGATCTACAGGGCGATGGAAGGCCGGATGATCGAGGTCATCTTCATGGAAGGTGATACCGAAGTCTATCGCATACGTAAAGGACTGACCTCAAAGTTTGGCGAAGATATAAGCGGAGACTACAATGAATACAGTGTTTCCACGAATATAGATTCCGCAAATTACGCTGCAACACTGAGCGGAAATACGGAAGATATGATTTCGCTGGCAGTCTGGAACGATGACACATATTCATATTCCGTTACATTTGAAGAGCCTGTTCCCATGGTATCTGCAATCGGAATCATTGATATGATCATGGCACAGTGACAGGTATTATTTGCAGGGGGCTGATATGAGCGACAAAAAGTACATTGCACTTACATTCGATGACGGACCTTCCGATACCACCAGCCTTAAGGTGCTTGAGAAGTTAAAAAAGCACGGGATAAAGGCAAGCTTTTTCCTGATCGGTGAAAATATCACTCCCGAAAGGGAAGGAATCATCAGGGCAGAGCTTGAATATGGCTGCGATATTGAAAACCATTCACTCACTCATTCCGATATGAGAGAGCTTGATGCGGAGACAATAAAGGCAGAGATTGAGGAAACAACACGCAGGATAGTTGCGGTTACAGGCAAGGAGCCCATGTTCTTCAGACCCCCTTACATCAATTACAACGATCTTATGTTTGAGACGATTCCCTACATATTCATCTGCGGGGTCGCATGCGATGACTGGATCCCCGAAGTAAGTGCTGCAGAGCGTGCCCGTAAAGCAATTGAGGGAGCAAGGGACGGAGCACTTATTCTCCTTCACGACAGCGAAGGCAATGACAATACCGTAGAAGCACTTGATATTATCATTCCCGAACTTCAGAAGCAGGGTTATGAATTTGTGACTCTCAGACAGCTCTTTGACAGAGCAGGGATCACTCCCGAGAATGCAAAGAGGGATATATATACTTACACTTTAGATATTTAAGGAGATGAATTTGATGAAAAAGAAGATCCTTATGCTGTTTTTATGTCTTTCACTTTCTTTATCAATGCTTGCGGGCTGCTCAGGAGGGCCGGAGGATTCCGGAGAGATCCTTACTCCCGCGGAACCGGATGAAGATGCGGAAGAAGAGGAAATTGTAGAGTCCGTAGTCGACATAGAAGAACAGGTTACCGAAGAAGTACCCGAAGAGGAACCTGCAGAGGAAGAAAATGCAATGCCCAGATCCGATGCATATGACATGTTCATTGCAGGGGAGATGGATGTAGAAGTTGTCTATAATGATGAGTATGCAGGTCCCAAGCAGGGAACATATTCATACGAGGAACTCCGCGATGCCGCAATAGATGAACTGGGCTACGGACAGGGCGGAGAGTATGATGTAAAGTATGCTCTCTTTACTCCCGATTCAGGTCAGGAAGGCGACGATGTTCTTGTAATGTATATCGAAAACCATGATCCTTCTTTCTTAAACTGGATCGGATTTATCGGATACAATAACGGAAAGCTTGAGCTGAAATATTTCACCCAGTTCGGCTACAGATCATATTTCGATCTTTATTACAGCGGTGATATCCTAAGCGGAGGCTCCGGCGGAGCAGGCGCTCATTATCAGGATTATCAGGTTGTAAAACCCGATGGTGCGGTTGAAACCGTATATTCATCCGCATATCTGTATGCCGCATGGTGCAGCGATGTATTCTATACCCTTGATCCACAGTATGATTATTCTTCCATCCCCGAACTGGATCCTTCATCCGAACTTGAGATGAAAAGAGTTACCAAAGACGGAACGGTTTATATCTGCGTATCAAAGTGGAGCACAGCCAAAGCAGTAAAAGAGCAGGAAGAAGCTTACATACAGGCTCTTGAAGAACTCGGAGCTGTAGTTGTAGATGATGCTGAGATCGAGAGGATTTCTGCCAACTCCGTAGATGAGAGCAAGACCATGACCTGGAACGATATCGAGACGGTTACGGTAGAGCCTGACGAAGAGTCATAAAACACTTAACATGATTATGGAAAAGGAACGGTACATAACCGTTCCTTTTTTATATTTTAGCAAGTATAATACATAATATTGGGGAATTTGTAAGGGGTATTGTTATGTTTAAAACAAAGTATTTAAGATTCTCGGGGATCATTATGGCCATTCTGCTTACTGCGGGATGCGCATCCGGCGCGGAGGATTCGAATGAACCTGCGCTTCTTCTCGGATTCAGTCAGATCGGTGCGGAAAGTGCATGGAGAATAGGAAACACCAGGGATATCCAGAATTCTGCGGAAGTCTATGGCGTAAGCCTCATGCTTGAAAACGCAAATCAGAGTCAGGAAAACCAGATAGCTGCGATCAGAAGATTTATCGCATACAAGGTGGATGTAATAGCGTTCTCGCCGATCGTTGAAGACGGATGGGACAATGTCCTTCTGGAAGCTAAGGAAGCGGGGATTCCCGTTATTCTCGTTGACAGGGATATCGAAACGGAAAAGGAAGGACTTACCACATGTCTCATCGGTGCGGATTTTTATAACGAGGGAGTAATGGCTGCGGAGTATCTTATCAGAAAAGCCGACTCGCTCGGTCTTGAACATGTAAACATCGTAGAGATCACCGGAACAGAAAACTCGACTCCCATGAGACAGCGCCAGGCGGGCTTTGCAGATACGATAGAGGGTGATGAACGAATGCAGATCCTTGAAAGTATCGACGGAGATTTCCTGAAAAGCCGCGGTGCCGAGTGCATGAGATATCTTCTCGATACATACGGAGATGACATAGATGTCATTTACAGTCACAATGATGAGATGACGCTCGGAGCTCTTCCAGAGATTGAAAAGTCCGGACTTGTTCCGGGTCAGGACATAATCATAATTTCCATCGATGCGGGACAGGAAGCGATCGATGTACTCAAAGAGGGCAGGATCAACTGCGTGGTTGAGTGCACTCCCAATCTCGGAAACGAGCTCATGGAAACGGCGCTCAAACTTAAAAACGGTGAAGAGGTCGATGCGGTGATCCACCCGGACGAGCGTATATTCAGTGACGAACAGGATCTTTCGGATATCGAACCCAGAGGATATTAAAGAGATAAGTATGGAGAGAATTAAGAAGGAAAAAAGCATTCTCGGCCAGATAAGCGACCTCAGCCATAAACTGGTTATCATGCTGGTGATCCCCATCATAATAAGCCTTGTTCTGATGCTGGTATATGCCGCCAAGTATCACAGCGCCATCGTCAGAATGGAGACAATTACCAGCTTAAAGACTGTTGTGACGGAGGATATTCCCGGAAGTGCGTGGAATATTGTAAGCGGAAGAGAATCTTTTCCCGATAGTAATATCTACGGAAAAATAAAAAATGTTAACGAGACGATAGATCTTATTACCGAGCAGACCGGTGAAGAAAACAGACTCTCACTTATAGTCGCAAGCCGTACGATGCAGACTCTTCAAAACTATGTCGATATGATCCGGGACAATATTGATGCCGAGGTTCCCGTTGTCGAAAATGAAGAGGTATTAAAAGAAGTAAGAAGCTGTGCGGTTCTTGTAGACAGCATGCTCAATGATTATATCGCGCAGGAGATCAATTCATCCGCAAAGATGAGTGTGAGCCTGATGATCGGTGTTATCATAACGGCAATTTTCGAAGTTCTCATAGTCATCATGGCTATGTTTGTCAGAAACAGATCCGTTATGGCAACAGAAATGTCCATAAAGCAGCCCATCGAGAGACTTGAGGAAGCAGCCGCAAGGATCGCGGAAGGATCCCTTGACGAGAGGATAGTGGATACCGAAGTTACCGAACTCAGAAATCTTACTGCTCAGGTTAACATCATGGCCGAGAAACTTACATCCATGATGAGAAAGAGTCATCAGGATGCGAAGAATCTGAGAAAAGCAGAACTCAGAACTCTTCAGGCACAGATCAATCCTCACTTTCTGTATAACACCCTTGATGCGATCGTATGGAAAGCGGAAGCCGGAGATAAGGATGAAGTAATCGGACTTACAAGTTCGCTAAGTGATTTCTTCAGGATAAGTCTGTCATCCGGTGCGGACTGGATACCCATAAGCCAGGAAAAGAAACACATCGAAGGCTATCTGAAGATCCAGCAGACAAGATACCGTGACATCTTACGTTACGAGATAGATATACCCGATGAGATCGGAGAGTACTATATTCTGAAACTCCTTCTCCAGCCTCTTGTCGAAAATGCCATCTATCACGGGATCAAGATAAAAAGAGGCGGCGGTAAGATCACAGTTACCGGAAGGCTTGAAGACGGGAACCTTATCTTCAGCGTAAGGGATACCGGTCTGGGAATGACGGAAGAGCAGCTGAAGAATCTAAGTGACAGGATGAAGAACGGACTGCCCACGGTAAGTGAAGGAAGCGGCGGATTCGGACTGGTCAACGTCAACTTAAGGATCCGTCTGTACTATAATCTGGAAGCAGGTCTGAAAATAGAAAGCAGTACCGAAGGCACGGAAGTATCATTTAAGGTACCGTGCAAAGTCAGGGAGGAGATATTCGAAGATGAAAGTGTTTCTGGCTGATGATGAAGTCGTTGTCAGAGAAGGTATAAGAGAATCATTCCCCTGGGAAGAAAGCGGCTACACTCTTGTGGGAGAAGCTCCCGACGGAGAGATGGCACTTCCCATGATCCGTGATACCAATCCCGATATTGTCATAACCGATATCAGAATGCCGTTCATGGACGGTATCGAACTTTGCAGGATCTTAAGAGCACAGATGCCCTGGATCGCGATAATAGTTCTCAGCGGATATGATGAGTTTGAATATGCACGTCAGTGTATTCAGCTCGGCGTCCGCGAATATCTCGTAAAACCGATCAATTCGGAGAATTTAAGGGAAGCACTCGATAAAGTAAGCAGGCAGATCCTGGATGAAAGAAAAACTCTCGAGCATGCCGCAAGCTTAAGAGCACGCATCGGAAATGATGAGCAGCTTGTTAAGGAAAAGCTTATCGCTTCTCTTTATTCGGAAGACGCCGCAGCAGAGGATTCGAAGGGCGTGTTAAATCATCTTCAGTCCATGGGATGCAATGTTATCGCTCCCTGCTATGCGGTTGTTGATGCTGCATTTAAACCTGCAGGTAAAGGACAGGATATTGCGTACGAACTTGCCGAGAGCAGCGGAGGCATAATGCATGCATCATCGACAAGAACAGGTTCCGCACTTCTCGTTCTCGGAGATACCCCGGAAGATGCGGAAGAGCGTGCGTACGCTTTTGCAGCTTCTCTTGTAAGGGAACTTGAAAGATGCGGATGCGAAGAGATACGTGTCGGAATCGGAGAGATTGTCGGTGCTCCCGAAGAGATACTCAGAAGCTTTAAGGCCGCGCGTCACATAAGACATATTCTTGTTGAAAGAGCCGATGAAAAATCCATGATACTCGGAACAAGAGAGATGGGTGAGATCTCGGACGATGCAAGTACCCCCGGAGTTATCGGTGAAGCCAAGGTTTATATGTCGGGACATTTTACGGATCCGAATCTCATGCTTCAGGATGTTGCGAAAGCCGTGGGCATGAGTAACAGCAGATTCTCAACCGTATTCTCTCAGCAGACCGGACAGACATTTACCGAGTATCTGATCTACCTCAGACTCAATAAGGCTAAGGAAATGCTCAGAACTACCGGTATCAAGAGTTCCCAGATAGCAAGGGAGTCGGGATATAACGACTCTCACTATTTCAGTTATATTTTCAAAAAGAATGTGGGAATCACCCCTTCCGAATACAGAGCCCAGTATCAAAATCAATCCGAATAAAATAAAAATCAACCTTCGTAAAATCAAAATCACCCGTTTTCCAATAATCCTGCCAAAAGCAGGATTATTTTGTACCAAGACAAAATAAACCTCAATTTACTCCTTGCGCTGTGTGGATTATGGTTAATACAACCCGCGATGGTGCGGGGAGAAATGGAGGAAATGCATTATGAAAAGGTTTAAGGCATTGTTAATGTCAGGAGTACTTGCGTTATCGCTCGTACTTACTGCTTGCGGAAGCTCAGGAGGATCCGGAAATTCCGGAAGCGGCGACGGACTTATCAAAGTCGGCGTAATCAACAATCCCCCTTCAGAGTCCGGCTATCGTGAAGCTAACGTTAAGGACATGGAGGCAGTTTTCTCAGAGGCTAACGGCTATGAGCTCAAGACCTTCTACAGCATCAAGAATGATGAGCAGCTTCAGGCAGCTCAGGGATTCATTACCGAAGGCGTTGACTATCTTCTTATTTCCGCAGCCGAGACCACAGGCTGGGACGAAGTTCTTAAGAAGGCTAAGGAAGCCGGAATCAAAGTTTTCCTTTTCGACCGTATGATCGATGTAGATGAGAGCCTTTATGAGGCAGCAGTTGTTTCCGACATGGCAGCTGAAGGCGATACCGCAGTTCAGTGGCTCCTTGATCAGAAGCTTGACACCTACAACGTAATCCATATCCAGGGTGCTATGGGTTCCGACGCTCAGATCGGACGTACCGGTGCTCTTGACGCTCAGTTCGCATCAGGCGCTATGAACTGCGTAGTTCAGCAGACCGCTACCTGGGACGAAGCAGAAGCTAAGAAGATCGTTGAATCCGTTATCAACAGCGGCGCAGACTTCAACGTAATCTATGCAGAGAACGACGGAATGGCTAAGGGCGCTGTAGCAGCACTTGACGAAGCAGGAATTACCCACGGCGTAAACGGCAAAGTTATCGTTATGGGATTCGACTGCAACAGATGGGCACTCAGAGAGCTCCTTGCAGGAAACTGGAACTATGACGGACAGTGCTCACCTTTCCAGGCACAGATCATCAGCGACATCATTCAGGGAAAGACCACTGTTACCACCAAGGTTATCATCAATGAAGAAAAGGGATTTGATGCAACCACTATTACCCAGGCAGATATCGACACCTACGGTTTGGGCGAATAATCTCATGATCTGATAAATGGCGCAGCTGTGCTGTATAAACAGTAATGGCTGCGCCGTTTTTTAGGAGGAACAGATATGCAGGACGAAGTATTACTGCAAATGCGTCATATCAATAAAACATTCCCCGGAGTGCTGGCACTTAACGGGGTGGATTTTACACTCAGAAAAGGCGAGATCCATGCTCTGATGGGAGAAAACGGAGCGGGAAAATCGACTCTTATTAAAGTTCTTACAGGTGTTTACAGAATGGACGGCGGAGAGATCACTGTCGATGGACAGAGCATTTCCATCCATTCTCCTCAGGATGCACAGAATAACGGAATCAGCACAGTATATCAGGAAATAACCTTATGCCCCAATCTGACGGTTGCCGAGAATATGTTCATCGGAAGAGAAGACAGGGCATGGATTAAACATAAAGAGTATAAAAAAAGAGCGGATGAGATCCTCGGAAGATTGAATATTCCCGCAAGAAGCACGCAGCAGCTTGGTGACTGTTCTCTCGCGGTTCAGCAGATGGTCGCCATAGCCCGTGCCGTTGACATGAAGTGTAAGGTTCTTATACTCGATGAGCCCACATCCTCACTTGATGACAAGGAAGTCAACATGCTTTTCAAACTGATGAGGGATCTGAAGTCACAGGGTGTAGGAATAATATTTGTAACTCATTTCCTTGAGCAGGTATACGAAGTAAGTGACCGTATAACGGTACTCAGAAACGGAGAACTTGTCGGTGAATATCTTACCGAGGAACTTCCACAGGTAGAGCTTGTTTCCAAGATGATCGGTAAAGAACTCGACGAGCTTAATGATCTTGGCGAGTCCGATGTGAAAGAAGTTAAGGAAAAGGAGGTCTTCTACGAAGCAAGGGGCCTTTCAAGCAGCGACGCGATGCCGTTTGACTTCTCGATAAGAAAAGGTGAGGTTAACGGTTTTACCGGACTCCTCGGTTCCGGACGAAGTGAGAGCGTAAGAGCGATCTTCGGTGCGGATAAAGTAAACGGCGGTGAGGTTAAGATCAAGGGTAAGCCCGTTAAGATAACCAAACCGATCGAGGCTATGAAGAACGGTATCGGATATCTGGCAGAAGACAGAAAACGCGACGGTATCATTGCCGAGCTCAGCGTAAGAGAGAATATCATTCTTGCGCTTCAGGTCATGAACGGTATGTTCAAACCCATCAGCAGAAGCGAATCGGAAGCTTTTGCCGATGAATACATCAAGGTTCTGAACATAAAGACCGCGAGCCGTGAAACTCCTGTCGGATCCTTAAGCGGCGGTAACCAGCAAAAGGTTATCCTTGCAAGATGGCTTCTTACTCATCCCGATTACCTGATCCTTGATGAACCCACAAGAGGAATCGATGTAGGTACCAAGCTTGAGATCCAGAAGCTGGTTTTGAAACTTGCCGAAGACGGCGTGAGCGTAACATTCATTTCATCCGAAGTGGAAGAAATGCTCAGAACATGCAGCAGACTTATCGTAATGCGTGACAGACATATCGTAGGCGAGCTTAAGGGCGCGGATCTTAACCAGACTCAGGTCATGAAGACAATTGCGGGAGGTGAGGCTTAAATGTCAAAAGTAAATAAAAAGATATTCGGCAAAGGCCTCGGGCAGCTTACCATACCCCTTATCGCAATAGCCCTGCTGGTAATCTTCAATCTCATAAGAGATCCCTCCTTTTTCAGTGTCGGAATCTCTCATAACAATGACGGCAATATAGTTCTGGCCGGAAACCTTATCAGTATCATAAACGGCGCGAGCGAGCTTGCGATACTCGCAATGGGAATGACACTCGTAACCGCAGCCTGCGGCGGACAGGACATAAGCGTAGGTGCTGCTGCAGCGATCGCAGGAAGCGTATTTGTAAAGGTACTTAAGACTTCTCCCGACATAAACGGCGGCAAAGTTCTTCTGGCTTTCATCTGTGCATGTCTGGTCGCCATGATCTTCGGAACGTTTAACGGAACACTCGTTGCCGTTTTTAAGATTCAGCCTATGATAGCGACGTTGATACTTTATACATGCGGAAGATCGATCGCATACTGGATCAACGGCGGTGCAACGCCCACTCTCAGCAGTCCCATTATTTCCGCTATCGGAAGTTTCATCCCGGGTATTCCCGTTCCGACGCCGGTTCTTATCGTTATCGCAATGGCGATTGTTTTTAAACTGTTATTCAAGTTCACATCACTTGAACTTCTTACTCAGTCCGTAGGTATCAACGGAAGTGCTGCAAGATTAAACGGTATCAATTCAACATTCATCAAGCTGCTTTCGTTCATCATCCTCGGTGTCTGCGTAGCGGTATCCGGAAGCATCGGTGTAAGCCGTCTCGGACTTATCAACCATGAAACACTTCTTCTTGATATCGAGATGGATACGATCCTTGCAGTTGCAATCGGAGGAAACAATCTCGGTGGCGGTAAGTTTAAGATCGGCGGAAGTATTATAGGTGCTTACGTAATCCAGATGCTCACCATAACACTCTATGCCATGAAGGTTTCATCCACGGATGTTAAGGCGTATAAGGCGATAGTAATAATCCTTCTTGTTGTTATAGGATCTCCGGTCGTTAAAGAGAAATTCGGCAGGTTTGTTTCGAAGATTCTTGTAAGCAAGCCGAAGACGTCTTTGAAAGGAGCTCAGTAACATGAAAAGCAAAACAGGTTTTAAACGTGAGCCGCTTACGGACGCACAACTTCTGATGAGTATCACCATTGTCATTTTCGTGGCAATGTATCTTCTGGCAATGGCACTCCTGCAGGGAGGTTTCCTGCATGCACAGCAGATCTTTGATATGCTCAACGATAATGCATCGCTCATAATCGTTTCATGCGGACTTACCATCGTAATGATCGGCGCAGGAATTGACATTAGTGTCGGTGCGGTGACATCACTCGTAGTAATGAGCTGTGTACTGTATCTGAACGGCGGAGGAAGCATCGCCGGTTCGATACTCCTTGCACTTGGCATCGGACTTGCTTTCGGACTTGTACACGGATTTCTGATAAGTTATCTTGAGATCCAGCCCTTCATAGTAACACTTGCGGGAATGTTCTTTGCAAGAGGTATGACCACGATCCTCTCTGTTAATCCCCAGAAGGTTGAACATGAAGGATTTGCAAGACTTCGCGATATTAAGATAGAGATAGATGCACTCGGATATACCGCCAAGAACGGCAATTTCGTTCCCGCCCGTATGGAACTGGGCGTAGTGGTCGCTCTTGTATGCGTGGTAGTTATATTTATCCTTCTTAAGTATGTACGCCTCGGCCGTAACTTCTATGCTATCGGCGGAAACCAGACGAGCGCACTCATGCTCGGTATCAACGTAAAAAGAACCCGCTTTGCAAGTTATGTGATAAGCGGACTCCTCAGCGGAATTTCAGGTTATGTATTTATGATGCATACCGGTGCGGGAAATGCTACGAATGCAGCAGGAATGGAAATGAATGCGATCGCATCATCCATCATAGGCGGAACGCTTCTTACAGGCGGTGTGGGTAATGTACTCGGAACATTTTTCGGAACCCTGACTCTTACCACCATCAAGAAGATCGTTGTATCCAGCGGACTTAACGATCCCTGGTGGCAGAGTATCACCACAGGCGGAATGCTTTGTTTCTTTATCCTCCTTCAGAGCGTTGTTCTGAATAAAAGAAACAAGAGCAAGAAATAAACCAAGTGACAGCAGTTCATGATGTGCAGATTGGGCCACGGGGAAACGTCCCCGTGGCCCAAATCATTAGTCATTGAAGTAGCTGATATTGTCTTTGAGTTCCTCTGCAAGCTGCTGGAGCTGCTCTGCCGATTCGTTTATCAGGCTGAACGTTGCATTGAGTTCCTGCATTGCTGCGTTGGTTTCTTCGGTTGATGCGGCGTTTTCTTCGGATACTGCCGAAAGTTCATTAATGATGCCGACGAGGGATTCCTTGGAATCAAGCAGACTCCGGATCTGTGAAGTGATCTCTTCGGTCTGGTTTGCGATCTCCGTTACTTCATCAACCATATCCTGAACATCCTTGCCGGTCATGCCGATCTGTTCGTTCTGTTTTTCGAAGCCGACACTCATCTCTTCGATCGTTGCAACGGACTTGGCGGATTCATCAACAAGTTCCTTGACGATCTTGGAGATATGAACCGCTGCGTTTCCTGACTGGTCTGCAAGGTTTCCGATCTCTTCTGCGACAACCGCGAATCCTCTTCCTGCTTCACCCGCTCTTGCAGCTTCGATTGAAGCATTGAGTGAGAGAAGATTGGTCTGTGAAGAAATGTCGGTAATGATCTTCGAAGCACTTGCAATGTTCTTAACCGCATCGTTTGTTGCGGAGATCTGTGAGTGAATGGCCTGCATGTTGCCTACGACTTCTTCGTTCTGTGCAAGGAGTCCGCGCATGGTCTCCATGGTCTCGTTACACTTATCCTTCATGACATCCGTTTTGTCGGCAAGAGCCTGAATGATGGAAGTGATCTGTCCGATGTCGGTCTCGATCTCTTTGGTATTATGTGATGCGGTCTCAACGCTTTCAGCCTGGTTTATCGCGCCCTGTGATACTTCATCCACAGCCTGAAGAACCTGCTCAGAAGCCTGCGTTGCCTGGTTTGCGGACTCTGCAAGATCGGTTCCCGCGATATTGATATGATCGGACATTTCCTTGGTACGTCCGATGATCTCATCAAGTTTGACCGAAAGATTCTTCGCAGCCCTGTGGATCTGACCAATCTCATCCTTTCCGATTTCCTTATCGTCCGGGAAGCTATATCTGAGATTTCCGCTTGAAAGTTCATCAAGGGATTTTGTTACTTCTTTAATGCTTGAAGTGATCTGTCTGAGGATGAGGACGACAACCAGTATCAGTAATACGATAACGATCGCATATACTGCTGAGTAAGAAACAATGGCTGCCGCATTTCTTGCCTTGAGTGCTTCGTGCTCCTGCTCGGCCCAGATTTCGGTGATCTCCATCATGTTGGCCATATGCCTGCGTGCGGTGATGAAGGTTGTCTGATAGTGGAACCATGAACCGGTATCTGCCTCGATGTCGTACTGGCTGTCCCATCTTTCGAAGGATTCAAGGAATGCCTGATATGCTTCCTCGAAGGTTTCTCCTTCTTCACAAGTGATGCCCCTGTAGAGAGTCTCATTTGTGGATGCGATCTCAGCTGCTGCGGCCACATTATTTACAAGGCCTTCTTTTCCGTCCTTATATTCTCTTAAGTTGGTGTTGACCATACCCTCGAACATTCCGGCGGTTCCGTTGTAGTTGTAATAATATGTGGCTCCGTTCAGGGTTCTGTACAGATCTCTGTCGGCACTGACGAGATTGTTGTTTACCTGATAGAGCATGTCGTAGTAAACCGAAGTGACTTCAGCTTCGGTATTTTTGATCTTAAGTCCGGTTACGATCACCGAAACGACAATTGCAATGACAAGAGGAAGGGCGAGGGCAAAAAGTTTCCATCCCATCTTTACATTTTTTAATGCTTTCATTTTCCATCCTTTCCAAAATTTGTGTACCGTTTTCCTGCGCATCAGTTCTTGAATTCATTATCTTTGCAGAAGGCGGTCTTGTCTATAAAATCATAAAAATTTAACAAAGATGAAGAATTTGTAACCAATCAAAAACCGGCTGCCAAAAGGCAGCCGGTAAAAGAAAGAGTGTATGCAAACCCCTCAGATAAGTTAAGTGTTAAAGAAACTGATCTTATCCTGAAGCTCTGAAGCAAGCTGACGGAGCTGACCTGCGGAATCGCTGATGATACTGAATGTAGCATTGAGCTCTTCCATGGACGCATTGGTCTCCTGAGTGGATGCTGCGTTTTCTTCCGATACTGCGGAAAGCTCGGAGATGATGTTGACAAGCGATTCCTTGGCGGAGTTAAGATCGCTGACCTGATCGGAGATGACTTCGGTCTCATTTGCGATAGCGTTAACCTCGGAAACCATTGCCTTGACGTCATCGCCGGTGGAATTGATCTGAGTGTTCTGTTTTTCGAAGCCGACACTCATCTCTTCTATGGTAGCAACCGATTTCTCGGATTCTTCAACGAGGTTCTTGACTATCTGTGAGATCTTGACCGCAGCGTTACCGGACTGGTCTGCGAGGTTACCGATCTCGGTAGCGACAACCGCGAATCCTCTTCCGGATTCACCTGCTCTTGCAGCCTCTATCGAAGCGTTAAGAGACAGAAGATTGGTCTGTGATGAAATGTCGGTGATGATCTGTGAAGCTTCCGCAATGTTTTTAACCGCTTCGTTTGTAGCTGAGATCTGTGAGTGGATCTCCTTCATGCTGCTGACAACTTCCGCATTCTGAGCAAGGAGTCCGCGCATGGTCTCCATGGTCTCGTTACATCTTTTCTTCATATCTTCCGTCTTGTCGGAAAGGGACTTGATAACGGAATTGATCTTATCGATGTTGTCTCCGATATCTGAAGTATTCCGTGCCGCAGTCTCAACACTCTCAGCCTGGGTGACCGCACCCTGTGAGATCTCGCCGACTGCTTCGGATACCTGACTTGATGCCTGCGAAGCCTGATCTGCCGAATTGGAGAGTTCGCTTCCGGAAGCGCTGAGCTGTATCGACATTTCCTTGGTGCTTCCTATGATATCACTGAGTTTGTCCGAAAGGTTCTTGGATGCGAGATGGATCTTACCCAGTTCATCCCTGCCCATATCCTTGGCATCGGGGAAGGTGTGTCCGAGATTTCCGGATGCAAGATTGTCGAGTGCTACGGTAACTTCGCCGATGGAATTAGTAATCTGACGAAGGATGAGCAGTACGAATATGACAAGGCAGACAATGACTATCAGATATACAACGATGAATGCAATATTGGCTGCCCTGTTTTTAGCGGTAAGAGCGGCGTTGGTATTCTCAGCCCAGGTTTCGGTTACTTCCTGCATGGTGTCCAGATATTCTCTTGCAGGTTCAAAGGAATTCATGAAATCTTCCCATGAACCTTCACCGGTTCTGAGGCTGTAAGTCTTCTGCCAATCATTGAAGGCTTTCTCGAATCCTTCGGCAGCTTCCTTGAAGGTGCTTCCTCCTTCGTTGGTGGTACCGGTGTAGAGATCATCAACGGATTTTGCTATTTCAATGGCAGTCTGTGTTCTTTCGGCAACCTGATCGACATTTTTATCGAAATCGTCAAGTGCGGCCGCAACTATTTCTTCGGGGATATATACGAAACCGGCAGAGGCCTCATGATATTTTGCGGCAGCAGACATCGCCTGATAGAAATCTCTGTCGGCATTGATCAGATTTGTGTTAATGGTATAAAGCTTGTCATAATAAAGCCCGGTTACTTCCTTGGCAGTGGTGTCAATCTTGTAACTGGCCATTAAAACGGACAGGATTACGGCAATAATAAGAGGTAGTGACAGAGCGAATAGTTTTACTTTCATTGAAGCGTTTTTAATTATGTTCATACTTTACCCTCTCCTTGTTTTATAACTGGTCCTATAATTATCTGACAATTTTATAATGATGTCTATGATAAATAATTAATTAACAAGGATTCGCATATTCCGTCGCATTATAGTATGTACCGTGTGTTATAATTTATGAAAAAGAAAACGGGGTTCCCGGGAGGTTTACATGGCTGATACAGGCTTTTTTCCATAAGATTTGAGAATATGGCTGAGACCGAGGAAGATACTTATTCGGTATTTCTCGCACAGAGCGACGAAGGACCCGAGATGGTCTGGTATGACGAAATGGGCGACCCGATAATCGAGGTCGGTATTTCACAGGCTGAGTGGGATGAAGTCGTTAAGCTGATAAATGACTGCGGAGTCAGGAAATGGGACGGATTCGACGAGTTTGACGAATCATCGGTTTCCGGTTTTTCTTTTGAAGCGGAAGATGAAGACGGAAACATTCTCTGGGCTCAGGGAGCGGGTTCTTTTCCCGAGGGATTTGAGGATTTCGAGAAAGGGATAAGAGCTGTATTTAAGGGATATTTCGAGGATTAAAGTTTCTCTGAAAAATGCCTCTTTTAATTGAAAAACGTTTTCCGATATGGTAATATATTTTCAACGCAAAGAGCAAAAAGGCAGGCATCAAACCTTCCCGCACTGATGGCCGGAAAAAGACAAAGACCGTAGAGCGTGCACCTGAAAGCCTATGCGAAAATCACATAGAAGGTGAGGGATGTATATGAAATTTGTCATCATCGGTAAGAACACCACTGTAACACCCGGACTCAAAGCTGCCGTAGAAGATAAGATCGGCAAGCTGTCAAAATATTTTGACGAGGATACAACGGCTCATGTAACTCTCTCAGTTGTAAGAGAAGAGCAGAAGGTTGAAGTGACGATCCCCGTAAAAGGAACCATCATCCGTTCCGAGCAGGCAAGCAGCGATATGTATGTATCGATCGATCTGGTTGAAGAGATCATCGAAAGACAGCTCAAGAAGTATCGCAACAAGATCATCGACAGACATCAGGCTTCCGGCGACCTCGCAGACTTTGCTCCCGCTGATACGGTCGAAGATGAAGGCATCAAGATCGTAAGAAGCAAGAAATTCGAGATCAAGCCCATGTATCCCGAAGATGCATGCATGCAGATGGATCTCCTCGGACATAACTTCTACGTATTCATAAATGCAGAGACCGACCAGGTCAATGTGGTTTATAAGAGAAAAGGTGATACATACGGACTTATCGAGCCCGAGGTATAACTCATAAAACCGAATAGAATTTGTAAGGCAGTCTTCAGTGTGAAGGCTGCCTTTTTTATGTTTTCTTTTGTGAAAAAATTATTTATCGAAAGCCTTTTTGCAAAAAAACAAAATATAGTGTCCGTTATAGATTCAGACTACTATTCGCAATATTTTTCAATTGTATTTAAGATAAGGCTATGGTACAATTCAAATTGGTCTGACAAAAAAATAACAATCTCAAAAATCGGAAATAGTTAATCTAATTTAATGAGATAAAAATCGGAGGTAAACAAATGTCAAAGAAGGTTGTAATCGCAGGTGCATGCCGTACCGCAATCGGTACAATGGGCGGATCCCTTTCGGGAATTCCCGCAGCTGAGCTCGGAGCTATCGTAATCAAGGAGGCTGTAAACCGTGCAGGAATCAAGCCTTCAGACGTTGACCAGGTTTACATGGGATGCGTTATCCAGGCAGGACAGGGACAGAACGTAGCACGTCAGGCAACTATCAAGGCAGGACTTCCCATCGAGGTTCCCGCTGTTACCATGAACGTAGTTTGCGGATCAGGTCTTAACTGCGTTAACCAGGCTGCTCAGATGATCATGGCAGGTGATGCCGATGTCGTAGTAGCAGGCGGTATGGAGAACATGTCCATGGCTCCTTTCGCACTTCCCAACGGAAGATACGGATACAGAATGATGTGGCCCAGCCAGAGCAAGGGCGATCTTGTTGATACCATGGTTAACGATGCTCTTTGGGATGCATTCAATGACTATCACATGATCACAACCGCTGACAATGTTGCAAGAGAGTGGAACCTCACCAGAGAAGAGCTCGATGAGTTCGCACTTAAGTCCCAGCAGAAGGCTTGCGCTGCTATCGAGTCAGGCGCTTTCAAGAAGGAGATCGTTCCCGTTGAGGTCAAGAAGAAGAAAGAGACCGTGATCTTCGATACCGACGAAGGCCCCAGAGCAGGATCGACCATCGAAGGACTTGCAAAGCTTAAGTCCCTCAATCCCGACGGATTCGTAACCGCAGGTAATGCTTCCGGAATCAACGACGGTGCTGCAGCTATGATCCTTATGTCCGAAGAGAAGGCTAAGGAGCTTGGCGTTAAGCCCATGGCCACTTTTGTAGCAGGTGCTCTTGCAGGTGTTCGTCCCGAAGTAATGGGTATCGGACCTGTTGCAGCAACCAAGAAGGTTATGGCTAAGGCCGGATACAAGATCGAAGACTTCGACATCATCGAGGCTAACGAGGCATTTGCAGCCCAGTCCGTAGCAGTAGGCAAGGATCTCGGAATCGATGTTGATAAGCAGCTCAATCCTAACGGAGGCGCAATCGCTCTCGGACATCCCGTTGGAGCATCAGGCGCTCGTATCCTCGTAACCCTTCTCCATGAGATGGAAGCTAAGGATGCCAAGAAGGGACTTGCTACCCTTTGCATCGGCGGCGGAATGGGATGCGCAACTATCGTTGAGAGAGACTAATAAAACCGTACTCCCCGCTTAGTGCGGGGAGCACGATATGATAAGGAGACAATATGAGCTTTGTACTTTATGAGGTAAAAGACAGCGTAGCTGTTATCACCATCAACAGACCCGAAGCACTCAACGCTCTTAACTCTGCAGTTCTCGATGAGCTCAATGCAGTTATCGACGGAATTGACACCGGTGTCGTTAGAGCCGTGGTTCTTACCGGCGCAGGTGAGAAGAGCTTCGTAGCAGGAGCTGATATCGGAGAGATGAGCACCCTTACCAAGGCTGAGGGTGAGGCATTCGGCAAGAAGGGAAATGATGTTTTCAGAAAGCTTGAGACTCTTCCCGTTCCCGTTATCGCAGCTGTTAACGGATTCGCACTCGGCGGCGGATGTGAGCTTTCAATGAGCTGTGATATCCGCATTTGCTCTGATAACGCTATGTTCGGACAGCCCGAGGTTGGTCTCGGAATCACTCCCGGATTCGGCGGAACCCAGAGACTCGCAAGAACCGTAGGCGTAGGAATGGCTAAGCAGCTTATCTATACCGCAAGAAACATCAAGGCAGACGAAGCACTTCGCATCGGTCTTGTAAATGCAGTATATCCTCAGGCTGAGCTTATGGACGAAGCACTTAAGATGGCAAGCACCATCGCAGGCAATGCACCTATCGCAGTAAGAAACTGCAAGAAGGCTATTAACGATGGTCTTCAGGTGGACATCGATGCCGCACTTGTTATCGAAGAGAAGCTCTTCGGTGACTGCTTCGAAAGCTACGACCAGAAGGAAGGAATGGCTAATTTCCTTCGCAAGAAAGATGACCCCGCAAAGGTTAAGAAAGTAGAATTTAAGAACGCCTGATTTATGGTCAGGGCCTTTATACGGGGCCCTGACTTTACGACGTTTTAAAGAATAATTTTTTATTAAAAGGAGGCACATATGAAGGTAGGTGTTATCGGCGCAGGAACAATGGGCCAGGGCATCGCAAAGGCATTTGCCCAGATTGACGGCTACACCGTAGCACTCTGCGACATCAAGCAGGAATGGGCAGAGGGCGGAAAGGACAAGATCGTTAAGGGCTATGCAAAGCTCGTAGAGAAAGGCAAGCTTACTCAGGAAGAAGTTGATAAGATCACAGGATCTATCACTCCCGGACTTAAAGAGGATATCTGTGCTGACTGCGACCTCATCGTTGAAGCAGCATTCGAGGATATGACTGTTAAGCAGACCACCTTCAAGGAGCTCGATGCAATCTGCAAGGCTGACTGCATCTTCGCATCCAATACCTCTTCACTTTCCATCACCGAGATCGGAAAGGGAGTAAACCGTCCCGTAGTAGGAATGCACTTCTTCAACCCTGCTGACAGAATGAAGCTCATCGAGGTTATCGCAGGTGTTAACACTCCCGCTGAGATCGTTGAGAAGATCAAGAAGATCTCCGAAGAGATCGGCAAGACTCCCGTTCAGGTTAACGAGGCAGCAGGTTTCGTAGTAAACCGTATCCTTATCCCCATGATCAACGAAGCAGCTTTCATCAAGATGGAAGGCGTTTCCGATATCGAGGGAATCGATTCCGCAATGAAGCTCGGTGCTAATCATCCCATGGGACCCCTTGAGCTCGGCGACTATGTAGGACTTGATATCTGCCTTGCTATCATGGATGTTCTCTACAAGGAGACCGGCGACAGCAAGTACAGAGCATGCCCTCTTATCCGTAAGATGGTTCGCGGCGGAAACCTTGGCTGCAAGACCGGCAAGGGATTCTATGTTTACAATGCAGACAGAACCAAGACTGCTGTTGACAAGATCTGATAATTAACGCTTATGCGTTGTGTAAATATAAAAAACGAAAGGATTAATAAGTCATGGATTTTACTTTGAACAAAGAACATGAAATGGCTCGTACCCTCTTCAAGGAGTTTGCTGAGAATGAAGCTAAGCCCCTTGCTCAGGAAGTAGACGAGAAAGAAATGTTCCCCAGAGAGACCGTAGACAAGATGGCTAAGTACGGTTTCCTCGGAATACCCGTTCCCAAGGAGTTCGGCGGACAGGGCTGCGATATTCTCACTTACGTAATGTGTGTTGAGGAGCTTTCAAAAGTTTGCGGCACCAGCGGAGTTATCGTATCCGCACACACCTCACTGTGTGTAGACCCCATCATGACATTCGGAACCCCTGAGCAGAAAGAGAAGTATCTTGTACCCCTTGCAAAGGGCGAGAAGCTCGGAGCATTCGGTCTTACCGAGCCCGGCGCAGGAACCGATGCACAGGGACAGCAGACCAAGGCTGTTCTCGACGGAGATGAGTGGGTTCTTAACGGATCCAAGTGCTTCATCACCAACGGTAAGGAAGCTGACGTTTATGTCATTTTCGCAGTTACCGGCAAGATCGAGAAGAAGGGCCGTGTAATGAAAGAGATCTCTGCTTTCATCGTAGAGAAGGGAACTCCCGGATTTACTTTCGGAACCAAAGAGAACAAGATGGGTATCCGCGGATCATCCACCTATGAGCTTATTTTCACCGACTGCCGTATCCCCAAGGAGAATCTCCTCGGACAGCAGGGCAAGGGATTCAACATCGCAATGCACACCCTTGACGGCGGACGTATCGGAATCGCTGCTCAGGCACTCGGAATCGCTGAGGGTGCTCTTGAGAGAACCATCGCTTACACCAAAGAGCGTAAGCAGTTCGGAAAGTCAATTTCCGGATTCCAGAACACTCAGTTCCAGCTTGCTGACATGGCTACCAAGGTAGAAGCAGCTAAGATGCTCGTTTACAAGGCAGCTCTGAAGAAGCAGGAGTATGTAAGCAATCCTAAGGTTTCTTACTCTGTAGAAGCAGCTATGGCTAAGCTTTATGCAGCAGAAGTTGCAATGGAAGTTACCACCAAGGCTGTACAGCTTCACGGCGGATACGGATATATCAGAGAGTATGAAGTTGAGCGCATGATGAGAGACGCTAAGATCACCGAGATCTACGAAGGAACTTCAGAAGTTCAGCGCATGGTCATCTCCGCTAACATTCTTAAATAACCCGCCATAAAATTACAGGAAAGGAAAATAAACCGTGAAAATTATAGTTTGTATAAAGCAGGTTCCGGATACAAAGGGCGGCGTTAAGTTCAATCCCGACGGTACTCTGGACAGAGCAGCAATGCTCGCTATCATGAATCCCGATGACAAGGCCGGCCTTGAGGCAGCTCTTCGTCTCAAGGACCAGTACGGTGCTGAGGTAACAGTTCTTACCATGGGACTTCCCAAGGCAGCAGATGCATTAAGAGAAGCTCTTGCAATGGGCGCTGACAAGGCAGTCCTTGTAACCGACAGAGTTCTCGGCGGTGCTGATACATGGGCAACCTCCACCACCATCGCAGGCGCTATCAGAAATCTTGAGTATGACCTCATCATCACCGGACGTCAGGCAATCGATGGAGACACCGCACAGGTTGGTCCCCAGATCGCTGAGCACCTTCAGATCCCTGTTATCTCCTATGCACAGGATCTTAAGGTTGAGGGAGATAAGGTTGTCGTTCAGAGACAGTATGATGACAGATATCATGTTGTTGAAGCTAAGATGCCCTGCCTCGTAACCGCTCTTTCAGAGCTCAATCCTCCCAGATACATGACTCCCGGCGGAATCTTCGATGCCTGCAAAGCAGAGATCACCACTTGGGGAAGAGCAGACCTTAAGGATGTTGATGATTCTAACATCGGTCTTGCAGGATCACCCACCAAGATCGCTAAGGCTTCCGATAAGGTTCGTAAGGGAGCAGGTGAGAAGATCGTTCCCGATTCACCTTCAGACGGAGTTAAGTACATCGTAGAGAAGCTTGCTGAAAAGCATGTCATTTAATTTGCAGGAGGAAGACAAATGAGCTTAGAAGAATATAAAGACGTATATGTCTTTGCTCAGCAGGTTGACGGTGAGATCAGCGGAATCTCCTACGAACTGCTCGGCAAAGCTAAGGATCTCGCAGCTGACCTCGGAGAGAAGGTAGTTGCAGTCCTTCTCGGATATAATGTAAAGGGTCTCGCTGATTCTCTTGCAGAGTACGGCGCAGACAAGGTCATCGTTGTTGATGACAAAGAGCTCGAAGTTTACAGAACCGAGCCCTATGCACACGGACTTGCTTCCGTTATCAATGAGTTCAAGCCTGAGATCATGCTCGTAGGCGCTACCGCAATCGGACGTGACCTCGGACCTACCGTTTCCGCAAGAGTTGCTACCGGACTTACCGCTGACTGCACACAGCTTGACATCGGTGATTTCCCTCTCGTAGCAATCCCCGGAAAAGAGCAGAAGCATAATCAGCTTCTCATGACCCGTCCTGCATTCGGCGGAAACACCATCGCTACCATCGCCTGCCCTGACAACAGACCTCAGATGGCAACCGTTCGTCCCGGCGTTATGCAGAAGATCGAGCCCATCAAGGGTGCTAAGGCAGAGGTTGTAGAGTACAATCCCGGATTCACTCCCAATGATCGTTATGTCACCGTTAAGGAAGTTGTTAAGGCAGTTTCCGATACCGTTGATATCATGAACGCTAAAATCCTTGTATCCGGCGGACGTGGAGTAGGATCACCCGAGAACTTCAAGATCCTTGAGGATCTCGCAGCAGTACTCGGCGGAGAAGTTTCCTGCTCAAGAGCCGTTGTAGACAGCGGCTGGAAGCCTAAGGATCTCCAGGTTGGTCAGACCGGTAAGACCGTAAGACCTCATGTATACTTCGCAATCGGTATCTCAGGTGCTATCCAGCACGTTGCAGGTATGGAAGAGTCAGACATCATCATCGCTATCAACAAGGATGAGGATGCTCCCATCTTCGACGTAGCAGACTACGGTATCGTAGGCGACCTCAACAAGATTGTTCCCGAACTTACCGAGTCCATCAAGAAGGCACTGGCTGAGAAGTAATTCCCGCCCGGTTTTCCCAATTTAAAACTAATATCCGTACTCTTGTTTAAGAGTACGGATATTTTTTTTGTGTTTCGATGAGGCTTGGGGCAGGACCTCGTACCCGGTCTCGGCCACGGCGGGCTAATAAAACCTCAGAAATCAGAGAAATTTTAGCCCGGAGCAGGCAAAAGCAGGAGGGATTCGGCCCGGGTGGGCTAATAAAACCTCGGAAATCAAGGAAATTTTAGCCACACGGGGTTAATGGGGGATAAATTATGAATTTGTACAGAGTATTTTCACGAATCTTTAAGTTGTTATTTACCAAAATATATACATATAATAACTATAGGTTATGAAATTAAGAAAAAATGTGAATATATTAATTATGAAAAGGGGTAAATATGAGATATGATGTAGCCATTATAGGAACAGGCCCTGCGGGACTTGAAGCCGCAATAACACTTAAGATCAGAAAAAAGAACATTATCGTCATCGGAAAAAAAGATTCAAGCAATAAGGTAAAAAGTGCAGAGAGGATCGATAACTATCTCGGAATCCCTGCGGTAAGCGGAGACGATCTTGCTGCTAAGATGCTTGAACATGCAGGCTCCATGGGAGTTGAGATCACCGACGGAAGAGTAAGCATGATCTATCCCTACGGAGAATACTTTGCTATTCAGTGCGGCGAGGAAATCCTTGAAGCAACTTCCGTAATACTCTGCGCAGGCGTAGCGCCCGCAAAGACCATTCCCGGAGAAAGCGACTACCTCGGAAGAGGAGTAAGCTATTGTGCAACATGCGACGCCGCTATGTATAAGGACAAGAAAGCGATTGTCGTATCATACTCACCCGAGTTTGAAGAGGAAGCTGAATTCCTCAGAAAATATGCTTCCGAGGTTATCTATGTTCCTGCCTATGATGCCGGCGACCTGAAGATCGAGGGCGTTGACATAGTAAAGGCAAAGCCCGTTGAGATAAAGGGTGCGATGAAAGCAAACGCTCTTGTTACCGATAACGGTGAGATCGCTGCTGACGGAATATTCGTTCTCCGCGATCAGATAGCACCTTCATCCATGGTTCCTGGTCTTGAGACCGAAGGCTCCGCCGTAAAGTGCTCACGTGACATGTCCACTTCAATCCCCGGACTTTTTGCGGCCGGCGATATCACGGGAGCTCCTTATCAGCTCATCAAAGCAGCGGGCGAAGGACTTACAGCTGCATTGAGCGCAGTATCATATCTGACAAAAGTATAATAGTATCATATTACAATAACGTGACAAGGGGTCGGACCCTCTGTCATCTTTGTGCGAAATTCGCGTAATGGCGATGTGGTCATGAAGATGACAGAGGGTCCGACCCCTTGTCACGTCTTTGTCAAAATGCACATTAAAATATAACAAAAAATGTATGAAAGTGCTTACATGGTAGGGTGCCCTGGGTGCCGGATTAGTCAAAAAGCACAAAAAATTTTTACCATGTTTTGTATTTTATGTGCAGATGTAAAAAAATTGCTTTCAAAATGTAAAGTTTTTCCATTTACAGAAAATCAAGGTTTATTTACAATTTGTTCATAAAAAGGGAATTGGCGATAGAGGTTTGTTTAAAATGAGAAGCCTTAAAACTCTTAAACTTGTACTTATCTCCATGCTTGTGATCCTGATAGTGGGCGGATGTTCAAGCGCATCCAAGCAGGAGTGGGCATATATCCACGAGCCTGATGTAACTATCCTTACTCTTTATGATAACGGAAAAGCGGAATATAAAGATCACAGATACACTTACACACTCGAGAATGACTACCTGACCCTTACCGATAAAGAAGGCTATGAGATCGGAATGAGATTTGTCCCCGACGGTGACACGATGCTCCTTTACGAGACAGCCGTATACGAATACACAGGTGAGGGAGAGCCAGACGGAATAATCGGTTTCTGGCAGGAAGTAGACGGAAATCTCTCTTTTGAATTTACCGATAAGGGAACTTTCAGAGAAGATTACTACTCACCCGGATATTACGTACTTGATGAAGAACAGGGAATGATACAGCTCATCTACAACGATATGTATCCGGATACTTTCATTTACTACCACATCGATGGAAATATAATGACAGTCGAGTATCCCTGGCCCGTAGTTCCGACCGAGAAATGACCGGTCACCCAATCAGATATTTCTGAGGCTTCGGCCTTTGAGATATAAATTATTTTTTCATAATCATTAAAGGAGGAAATTATGAAAAGAAAACTGTTGTCACTTGTAATGGCAGGAGCAATGGTTCTTTCACTTGCAGCTTGCGGTAACAATACCGGAGCAGTCAGTGTAGAGCCCTCTCCCGCAGCATCCAACGAACCTGCTCCCGCACCTGTATCCGATGAGGACGTAGCTGCAGCAGAGATTACCCTCGACATGTGGTGTATCGCTACCGAGAGCGACTCTAACCGTCACTCTTATGAAGCAGCTATCGCTGACATGGCTGAGAAGTATCCCAACATCACTCTTAACTGGGAAGCTTTCGAGAATCAGTCTTACAAGACCAAGATCAAGGCTGCTGTTTCAGCTAACGAGATGCCTGATATCTTCTTCACCTGGTCATGCGCATTCCTTGCTGACTTCGTAGATGCAGGAAAGGTTTACTGCCTTGACGCTGCTTACGAAGAGTTCAAGGATGAGCTTCCTGAGTCAATGCTCGGAAACTCCACCTATGACGGAAAGCACTACGGTGTTCCCCTTACCATGAACATCGTTGGTCTCTTCGCTAACATGGATCTCCTCAAGCAGGTTGGCTATGATGAGATTCCCGGAACTTATGATGAGTTCATCGAGTGCTGTGACGCTCTTAAGGCAGCCGGAATCACTCCTTTCGGATGTGCAGGAAAAGAGACTTGGTGTGTTACCGAGTATCTTGAGTCCGTAATCGAGAAGTCTGTAGGATATGAGACCCTCAACGACATCTTCCTCGGAAGAGCAACTTGGAACAACCCTGACGTAGCTGCAGCAGTTGATACCTTCCAGGGCCTTGTAAACAACGGATACTTCGATCCTAACGGAATCGCTCTTTCAAACGACGAAGTTAAGAACAACTTCATCGAAGGAAAGTATGCTTTCTACATGAACGGAACCTGGAACTGTGCAGACTTCGCACAGCACGCTGACCTTAACGTAAAGGTTGCTGAGTTCCCCGTAATCAACCCTGATAAGGCTTCTCTTGGACAGCTTATCGGTGGACCTTCCGATACTCTTGCAGTTGCAGCTTCTTCCGAGAACGCTGACATCGCTGCTAAGTATTGCTTCGAGCTTGGAAAGCTTATCTGCCACTACGGATATCTTGATGGATGCGGACTTCCTGCTTGGACTCCTTACGGAGATACCTCTGCAGTAAATCCTCTTACTCAGACCGTAGCAGAGATCTGCGGAAACGCTACCGGATACGTTCTCTTCGGAGACACCGCTATGAACGCAGACGACGCTAACACCTATCTCTCATATGTAGAGCTCGTTTATGGTTGTGAAGTCGATGGTCAGGGATTCATCGAAGGACTTGCCAACGACATAAGATAATTTAATCTCTGTTGTTACTTGTATAGACGTGCGGCCTTCTGCCTTGCAACAACCCCCTCGCGCCAGCGGAGGTCGCACGGATATACTATTTAATGAGAACGGATCCGAAAGGGTCCGAATTATTTTGGAAGGCTTAGCCAATGAAGAAGAAAGATATCGTAAACGGATTAGCGGTATTCCTGTTTTTGTTACCCGCGCTGGCGCTGTTTATAGGAATACTGATCGCGCCTATCTTGAAATCGGTGTACTACAGCTTTTTTGACTGGAACGGAATGGGCGATATGACATTCCTCGGTCTCGCTAATTACAAAGAATTATTCACCAGCAAAGCCATCGGATTCTTAAAGGCACTCGGAAATGCCTGCATCCTGGCTGCTTTGTCGGTTTTTATACAGCTTCCTGTATCACTCGGACTTGCTCTTGTACTCGGAAGAGGAATCAAGGGTGAGAAACCTTTCCTGTCATTTTATTTCATGCCTGTACTTATCTCCACCGTAGTTATCGGTCAGCTCTGGCTGAAGATCTACAACCCCGATTACGGTCTTCTCAATGCCGCTCTCAAAGGACTCGGACTTGAGAACCTCTGCCGTATCTGGCTCGGTGAAAAACAGACCGCACTTATCTCTGTTTTCATCCCCACACTGTGGCAGTATGTAGGCTACCATATGCTCCTTATGTATGCGGGCGTTAAGGGCGTTTCCCCCGACCTCCGTGAAGCAGCAAGGATCGACGGAGCTACCGAAAGACAGGTTAACAGATACATCGTTATTCCCTCTATCAAGCCTATCATCAAGGTCAGCGTTATCTTTGCGGTAACCGGATCACTCAAATCCTTTGACCTTATCTATGTCCTTACCAACGGCGGACCTCTGCATGCGACCGAAGTTCCTTCGACCCGTATGATCGAGATGCTCTTCCAGCGTAACCGTTACGGTATGGGTTCGGCTATTGCGGTAATGATGATCATCCTCTGCTTCGCGTTCGCGCTTATTATAAGCAGAGCGTTTAAGGAGGAAGATTGATATGGCAAATTACAATAAGTTTGACAAGGATGCATCATCCTCAAAATTTCATGTCAGAAACATTTTGATGTATGTTATATTAGTTATATGGGCAATCGTAAACCTTTTCCCGGTTTACTGGATGTTCACCTTCTCACTCAAGACCAACGAGGAAATCTTCGGTAAGAACCTCATCGGACTTCCCTGGGATTGGAAATGGTCAAACTATGCATCTGCATGGAAGACCGGTAACATGCCCAGATACTTTATTAACTCCGTCATTGTTTCTGTAGCAGCAATCGCACTCGTAATCATTGCTTCAATGATGGCAACATATGCGATCACCCGTCTTAAGTGGAAACTCAGCAGCCAGACCAATGCGTTCTTTATGCTCGGACTCACCATCCCCATTCACGCATCGATCGTCCCTGTATTCATCACTCTGAGAAACATGGGTATTCTTAACAGCCATTTCTCACTGATCTTCCCTTATGCGGCGTTCTCGCTTGCAATGGGTATCCTGATCTGTACCGGATTCATGGTAGAGATTCCCAAGGATATCGATGAAGCAGCATATATCGATGGTTGCGGACCTTTCAGAACATTCGGCGTAGTTATCGTACCTCTTATGAAGCCTGCTCTTGCTACCATCAGCATCTATACCTTCCTTCAGTGCTGGAACGAGCTGATGTTCGCTAACGTCTTCATAAGCGACAGTAAATTCAAAACCCTCCCCGTCGGTATCCAGGCTCTGTCCGGACAGTACACGACTGAGTGGGGCCCTATAGGTGCGGCACTCGTTATTGCTACATTCCCTATGCTCATTGTTTACATCTTCATGAGCGGAAAGATTCAGGAAAGCTTCGTTGTTGGTGCCGTTAAGGGTTGATACTCTTATAAGGCGGTATTGAACAATGCGAATCGGCTCGCTGTCTCGCAAACTGCGCTGGGTATTTTTCCTGGTAGTTGCGCTTTTGACAATAGCTTTTCTGGTAACCACTCTTCTCATCGTCAGAAGAGAGGAACAGGAGTCTGCGGTCAGAGAAGCAGAGAGCAAGCTTATAGGATTATCTGTCAGTATCTCTTCATCAATTGAAGGGTATAAAGAGTTATCCAAACTTATGATCATGGAGGAGCCTCTCGCTGCCTTCCTCAAAGAGGAGGACAGCGAAGAGGCTCTTAATATTGTTATAGATGCAAAATACAGCATTCAGAGGATCCTGAATGTTACGAGCGGTGTAGAGGCAGTGTATGCTTTCAGGACCGACGGATTATACGCATGCACCAAAAGAGGCGTATTTGTACTTGATGATGAAAGATATGTAGAAGATATGTGGCCAAATGCTGTTCTTTCTCTCAGAGGAAGAGCACTTGAATATGCTAACGGAAACGGCACGCTCAGGAAGATAGACAATTATCCGTTTATCTCCATAGAGCGTGCTTTTTATGATATGAATACCCAGGATCGGACCGGTTATCTGATGCTTCTGGTATCCGGTAAGGTTATAGATCAGGCGATCGCAGCGCTCCCCGGCAGTGATATATGTGCTGTGGGACTTGACGGAACATATCTGTCCGGCGACAGGAATCTTGCCAGGGTTTATGACAGGTCTTTAGCCGGTGATACGGTTACGCATAAACTGTATATTTACCGCGGACAAAGAGTCATGGTATCCGGAATAAGGGTAAGCGATACCCCCATAATCCTTATCAGCAGTATCTCGCTTGAAGGAAAGCCGATCCCCGAGAGGACGGTCGGAATACTGGGATTTCTGATGGCAGCGATGACTGTGGGGCTTTTTGTACTCGGACGATTCGTATCCGCACAGATAACAAAACCCATAAACCGTCTTACCAAGGCCATGAATATGGGTGAGACGGAAAAGGAACTGGTCATCATAACAGACCGGATGCCTGATAATGAGATCGGACTTCTCAAAGATTCCTATAACTCCATGGTAATCAGGATAAGGGATCTGATACAGGAACTTATCACCAAGGAGCAGACGATCCAGAGAGCCGAGATGAGAGTGTTGCAGGAGCAGATAAAACCTCATTTCCTCTATAATTCGATAGGTATGATAAGCTCCCTGGCACTTCGTAACGGAGCGGGAGACGTAAGCTCCGCGCTTGAAACACTGGGAAGATTCTACAGAAACTTCCTGAGCAAGGGAGATAAGGAAATCCCGCTTGAAAGAGAAGTCCTGATAGTAAGGGATTATCTCGCACTCCAGAAACTCAGATACGGTGAAGTTATCCGGGACGAATATGATATTAAGAACGAGTGCCTTAAATGCATAGTTCCCAAGCTTATCCTTCAGCCCCTTGTAGAAAACAGTATTTACCACGGTATAAGACTTAAGGGCGAAGAAGGAATCATCAGGATCTCCGCAACGATCGAAGACGACAATCTGCTGCACCTTGTTGTATATGACACCGGTGTCGGAATGAGCAGGGAAACCGCAGAAAAGATAATGTCCGGTGATAAGAAGGTTTCTGCAAATGAAGAGAGTTTCGGACTGTGGGGAACCATAGAAAGATTGAGATATTATTATAATCGTGATAATGTTGTAAAGATCGAGAGTGAGGAAGGGGAGTATACCAGGGTCGAATTTATCGTTCCTGCAACTACCGTTCCCAAAGCGGAGGAGGATAGATAATGTACAATGTAATGCTGATAGACGATGAAGCCTCCGCGAGGAAGCTCATGAAGGAATCGATCGACTGGGAGAGCCTTGATATGTGCGTTGCCGGAGAGGCGGAGAGCGGTATCGAGGCGATCAATACCATCGATGAGATAAAACCCGACATAGCTTTTGTTGATATATCGATGCCCTTCATGGACGGAATACAGTTTTCGGAGATCGCAACTGAGAGATACCCCGATCTGATCATCATCATCATGACCGCATTCGATAAATTCGAATATGCGAGAAAGTGCGTAAGCCTTTCTATTTTCGAATATATGTTAAAGCCCATGGTAAGGTCGGAAGTAATGGAGACTCTTAAGAAAGCAAAGGCCCGACTCGATGAGAGAGGACCGGTTCAATGGGGAGCTTCCGAGACGTCGGAAGAGCAGCTTTCCGCGACTGAGGCGGTTATGAAATACATTCAGGAGAACTACACGGATTCGACACTCAATCTTACTTCCGTGGCTCAGGCGTTCGGTTTTTCATCCAGCTATCTGAGCAGAAAATTCAAATCCGAGACCGGCAAGGGATTTGCGCAATATCTGACACAGGTCAGGATGGAAAATGCGATGAAACTCGCGGGTCCCGATGTTAAAATGTTCAATGTGTCGGCTAAGGTAGGTATTCCCGATCCCAACTATTTCGGGAGATGCTTCAAGAAATTCACGGGCAAGAGCTATTCCGAATATGCCCAGAGTTCCTCGGACAGCTGAGTTTGTGATAAAATAGCAGGGATGCGCAATCGGCGCTCCTATGTGTAAGGGTTGAAACGGAGTAAACAAAATGAACGATATGATCGAAATCAGATGGCACGGCCGCGGAGGCCAGGGTGCCAAAACCGCAAGCCAGCTTCTTGCTGATGCGGCATTCATGTCCGGAAAGTATGTACAGTCCTTCCCGGAGTACGGTCCCGAGAGGTCCGGTGCGCCCATTACGGCATATAACCGAATTTCTGAAGAAAGATGTCCCATTCATTCCAATATCTATGACCCCGATTACGTCGCAGTCGTTGACGAGACTCTTCTCGAGAGCGTTGACGTAACAGCGGGATTATCCGAAAGCGGAGCGATCATCATCAATTCCGCAAAAAGTCCCGAGGAATTAAAACCCCTTCTCAAGGGATACAAGGGAAGAGTATGCACCATTGATGCAAGAGCAATTTCCCTTGCTTATCTCGGAAAATATTTCCCCAACACCCCCATGCTTGCCGCAGTCGTGGAAGTAAGCAAGTGCGTGGACAAGGAGCAGTTCCTCAAAGACATGGAGGGCTCCTACAGACATAAATTTGCGAAAAAACCCCAGCTCGTCGAAGGTAACCTTCAGTGCCTCAGAGCTGCAATGAAGGAAGTGAGGGGATAAGATGGGACTTAAAGCAGAAGAGATAAATGAACATATAGCATGGCAGGATTTGACTGTCGGATGTGAGATCTATGAGCCCGGAACCAGTAAGCTTACCAAGACCGGAGAGTGGAGAAGCAAGACTCCGGAGTGGATCGAAGAGAAGTGCAAGCAGTGCCTTCTGTGCGCACCTTTTTGTCCGGATGCCTCAATCCCCGTATGCGAGGGCAAGAGAGGCGAATTTGATTACGATCACTGCAAGGGATGCGGAAT
Organism: Lachnospiraceae bacterium; assembly: GCA_018056425.1. GTDB lineage: Bacteria > Bacillota > Clostridia > Lachnospirales > Lachnospiraceae > AC2028. The sequence goes on along the minus strand of JAGPFR010000002.1, from coordinate 36,254 downwards.
CTGCATAAAGGCTTGTCCTTTCCAGGCTATCCGCTGGAAGGAGGAGAACTGATGAGCATCAGAGAGAGATTATCGGGTAACGAAGCTATCGCAACAGCGATGAGACAGATCAATCCCGATGTATTTGCAATGTTCCCCATAACTCCTTCAACCGAGATCCCTCAGTATTTTGCACAGTATGTTGCAGACGGCAAGGTTGATACCGAGTTCATCTGCGTAGAAAGTGAGCATTCATCGCTTTCCGCATGTCTCGGAGCAGAGGCTGCAGGCTGCAGAGCGGTTACCGCCACATCCTCTGCCGGACTTTCATTTATGAACGAGGTTCTGTATGTTGCTGCATCTTCGAGACTTCCCGTAGTCCTCGCGGTTGCATGCCGTGCACTTACCGGCCCCATCAACATCAATCACGACTATTCCGACTCCATGGCTGAGCGTGACTCAGGATTTATCCAGATCTACGCAGAGAACAACCAGGAAGTATATGACAACTATCTTCAGGCACACCGTATTGCCGAGCATCCCGATGTAAGACTTCCCCTCATGATCTGTGAGGACGGATTCATCACATCCCATGCGATCGAGAACATCGAGCTTGAAGAAGACGATAAGGTTAAGGCATTCGTAGGAGAGTATCATCCCGAGAATTACCTTCTCAAGGAAGAGAATCCTCTTGCGGTGGGCCCTTACGGTATCAGCGCATATTATATGGAAGCCAGAGTTGCACAGGCTCATGCGATGATGAATGCCAAGCAGGTCATCTTAGACGTTGCGGCTGACTTTGAGAAGACTTTCGGAAGAAAGTACGGACTCATCGAAGAATACAGGATGGAAGATGCGGAACTTGCGATGGTCATCATGGGGTCTTCTGCAGGAACCGCAAAGGCAGCGGTTGATGAGTTAAGAAGCCGGGGCGTTAAGGCAGGACTTGTCAAGATCAGAGTCTTCAGACCTTTCCCCGGCGAAGAGATCGCAAACGCACTTAAGAACTGCAAGGCAGTTGCCATAATGGATAAGTCGGAAGGCTTCTCCGGATGCGGCGGCCCTCTTTATGCAGAAACCTCAGGTGCATGTTATAACCTGAAAACAAGACCTCTTATGGTTGATATAGTATTCGGTCTCGGCGGAAGAGATTTTACCGTGGAAGCCGCGGGGAGTGTGTATGACAGACTGGCAAAGATCGCAGAAACAGGCGAGACGGGAGACATCTATACACACATGGGACAGCGTGAGAGGTAATCAAAATGGCATATAATCTTAAAGAGGAAATGAATAAAAAAGAACGCTTCAATCCCGGACACAGACTCTGTGCCGGATGCGGAGCGGGAATCGTCTGCAGAGCCATGATGAGAGCTGTTGACGAAAATGACAAGGCTGTCATTTGTAATGCGACCGGATGCCTGGAGGTTTCATCCTTCCAGTACCCTTATACCGCGTGGGATGATTCATACATCCACACAGCATTTGAGAATGCATCTTCAACGGCATCGGGCGTATGCGCAGCTATTGAGGTAATGAAGAGAAAAGGCAGGATCAAGGAAGATACCAATTACAAGGTTCTTGTGATCGGCGGAGACGGCGGAACCTACGATATCGGATTCCAGTCACTTTCCGGCGCTCTCGAAAGAGGACACGATCTGACTTATTTTTGCTACGACAATAATGCGTATATGAATACCGGAACCCAGAGGTCATCCGCAACTCCCAGATTCGCTGCTGCGACCACTACACCCGCAGGTGCGGATTCCGTAGGTAAGAAGCAGGATCAGAAGGATCTTACTCAGATCGTAGTTGCGCACGGTGTTCACTATGCCGCACAGACCACTCTGTTCGGTAATATGAAGGACTTCCACGAGAAGGCTCACAGAGCCATCTATACCGAGGGCCCCACTTTCGTAAATGTCCTTACTCCCTGTCCCAGAGGCTGGAACTATCCCACCGAAGATCTCCTTGCAATCTGCAAGGCTGCGATCGATACATGCGTATGGCCCGTATATGAAGTGGTTGACGGAGAGTACAGACTTACTTACGAGCCCAAGAAGAAACTCCCCGTTGAGGAGTTCATGAAGCTTCAGGGAAGATTCGCTCACTGCTTCAAGAAGGGCAACGAGTGGACCATCGAAGCTGCTCAGAAGTATGTTGACAAGAAGTGGGAAGATCTTCTCGCAAAGTGTAAATAAGGAGGATCGATATGTCGAAACAATTATTCAGTAACGATCATATTATTTCATGGCTCAAGTATTTCTCAGAAAATACCGATATCGATCTCGAGCATGTAAAGATCCTCGATATCACCAGAAAAAATAAAAACCTCATTCCCACCGTTGAGGCACACCGCTGCACGCTTGTATTTACCGAGGCGGGAGATCAGGACATCTTTTACCGCATGTGGAGCGTGGGTCTTGGTGAGTGCGAGGTCATCTATAATGAAGGATCCGAACCTTCCGGTGAGATAAAAAGAAAACAGCTTGCCGACATGATCGACCGCGGCATCAATGCGAGCGCCGGAATGATCGTGCTTAATCCCAATGCCAGAAGCACCATCAAATTCGGAATGGACAACAAGAATTTCGCATCGGGTTCCGTCAGATATGTAGGAAGCGAGATCCGTTCCGTGATCCTGTCCAAGATGCAGATCGCGGAAAATAAGAATTTCTGTGTTATTTCCGGAGAGTCAATAGCGGTCGAGACCGCCATGATCTGCGGAGAAGGTTCCGTTATCGCCGTTGAGTACAAAGAAAGCGACAGAGAGACTCTTGAAGAGAACGTGGGAAAGTTCGGCCTTAAGAACATTACCATCATTGATCATGTTGACGCTAAGACATTCAAGGATCTTCCTGTTCCCGATACAACGATGCTGGTTGCATCGGCCAGCATGGAGCAGGAGATCACTTACCTGACCCAGCTCAATCCCAATATGGAGTTTGTCATCTATACTCTGGATTTCAGGGTTGCCGCTTCCATGCGCGATATCCTCGGAAGATTCGGAATGACCGATGTAAGCATAATTCAGATAAGCGTATCCAAGCTCAATTCCAAGAATCTGTTCGAAACCCAGCCTTCACCCTGGATCATCACCGCGAGGGCCGGCGAATAAGTTTTTCTTTATTTTTTCCTAAAATAGTGATAAAATACGTATGTATTTTTTCGCTAAAGCTTAAGGAGAGGTATTATGAGCAAAATCAACATCCCCGAGGGTTATGTGTCTCATCTCAATCTTCATGACACTCAGGTTGCCATCAAGACCGTCAAAGATTATTTCCAGGCAAGACTTTCAGAGAGACTTAATCTTCAGAGAGTTTCTGCTCCTTTATTCGTAACACCCGAGTCGGGACTCAACGATAACTTAAACGGTGTCGAGCATCCCGTAGAATTTATCATCAGCCACGAAGGCGGCAGAAAAGCAGAGGTTGTACAGTCTCTTGCCAAGTGGAAGAGATATGCACTTGCAAAGTACGGCTTCGAAGTTGACGAAGGACTCTACACCGACATGAACGCTATCAGGGCAGATGAAGAGCCCGATAATATCCACTCCGTATTCGTAGACCAGTGGGACTGGGAAAAGATCATCCTTAAGGCTGACAGAAATTTCCAGACCCTTAAAGATACCGTACTTGATGTTTATGCAGCTCTCAGAAAGACTGAGAAGTACATGGCGATCCAGTACGATTACATTGAGGAGATCCTTCCTCACGATATTTTCTTTATCACTTCCCAGGAACTCGAGGATATGTATCCCGACAAGACTGCCAAGGAAAGAGAGTATCTTATTACAAAGGAAAAAGGTGCTGTCTGCCTCATGCAGATCGGTGATAAGTTAAAGTCAGGTGAGGTTCACGATTTCAGAGCACCCGACTACGATGACTGGGCACTTAACTGCGACATCTTCGTATATTATCCCGTTCTTGATATCGCTCTTGAGCTTTCAAGCATGGGTATCAGAGTTGATGAGGAGTCTATCAGGACCCAGCTCGACAAGGCAGGCTGTCCCGAAAGAGCTCAGCTTCCTTTCCAGAAAGCAATCATCGACGGAAAACTTCCTTACACCATCGGCGGCGGAATCGGACAGTCGAGAATCTGCATGTTCTTTCTCAGAAAGGCTCATATCGGAGAGGTTCAGTCTTCAATCTGGCCCGATGACATGGTCAAGGAAGCAGAAGCAGCGGGCATCAAGCTGCTATAATAAAGGATGCAATTGTGCATCGGATTGCGTCGCATCTCACATTAAGAGAGCGGCAGCAAAGGAGGCATATTATGAATACAAGATCAAAGACTAATACTATCGTTGGACTCGGACTTTTGACCGCGATCGTCATCGTACTTCAGGCGCTTGCACTTACGGTTCGTTTCGGAGTCTTCACCATCACGCTCGTACTTGCACCGATCATTGTCGGCGCTGCACTTTACGGCTGGTGGGCAGGAGCATGGCTCGGATTCGTATTCGGCGTGGTTGTTCTTTTCACCGACGCGGGTGCGTTCCTTGCAGTCAACATTCCCGGAACGATCATCACCTGTATCATGAAGGGTATGTGCGCCGGAATCGCGGCAGGAATTCTTTACAAACTGATCTCTGCCAAGAGCAGGTTTTTGGCGGTACTTGTTGCGGGAGTTGCGGCACCTGTTGTCAACACCGGACTTTTCCTTCTCGGATGCGTACTCTTTTTCATGGATACCATCAATGAGTGGGCAACTGCATCGGGCTTTCCCAGTGCGGGAAATTTCCTGATCTTCGGAATGGTAGGTGCTAACTTCTTCGTAGAGCTCATCATAAACCTTGCGCTCAGCACCGCGATCGTTCAGATCATCGGCATCGCCAAGAAATCCAATGTAGCATGACTAAACGGGCATGGCTTTAAAGCCGTGCCCTTTTTATTTGCAGGAGGAGAACTGTATGATACTTGCATTTGACGTAGGAAACACCAACATCGTCATGGGCATTCTCGATGAGGAGAAGACTTACTTCCTCACAAGATTTGCCACGGACCATGCTAAGACCGAAGCGGAGTACGCCGTGCTTGTTAAGAATATTCTGGAGATCAAAGGCGTCGGCATGGATGAGATCAAGGGCGGGATCATATCGTCTGTTGTTCCTCCGATGAACGACATACTCGGTTCCGTGATAAGGCTGCTCACCGGACATAATGCGCTTATCGTCGGACCGGGCCTTAAGACGGGACTGAACATTTCTGTCGGAGATCCGTCGGAAGTCGGTGCGGGCCTTGTTGTAGGTGCCGTTGCTGCGATCGCCAAGTACGAAGCACCGATGCTGATCATGGATCTGGGAACCGCAACGACCATAACCGCCATCGGCAAAAATAAAGAATTCCTCGGCGTTATCATCTATCCCGGCGTTAAGGTATCCTACGATGCTCTCGTCGGAAGAACTGCGCTTCTTTCGAGCATTTCATATGATGTCCCCGAGAAGGTTATCGGAACCAACACCAGGGACTGTATGCAGTCCGGACTTATATACGGAAATGCCGCAATGCTCGACGGACTTATCGACAGATGCGAGAAGGAGATGGGCGGAGTCAGGTCCCTCATTGCAACCGGCGGACTTTCATCCAGGATCACTCCCTATTGCACGCATGATATTACCTTTGACGATGACCTGCTGATCGACGGCCTCAGGATAATCTATTACAAGAACGTTAAGAAGAAGTGACAAAGGGCCACGGGGATGTAACAGATTGACCCGGGGATTACACTATGGACGATATACCTGTAAAGATCATATATTCTCGCAGGAAAACCCTGTCCATGAAATTCGACAAGACAGGAACTCTGATAGTTAACGCACCTGCCCACGTAACAGAGGGGGAGGTGCGTAGTTTTATGCGTGAGCATACGAGATGGATCCGCCTAAATTACGTGAAGGCCCTGAATATGGCTGAGAATCTGAAAGAGCATGAATTCAGGGAAGGCGGGAAAGTCTGGTATCTGGGTAATGAGTATGTGATCAGGTTTTCGGGAAGGGGAAGGATAGCTAAGGCAGGAGATGAGATCGTATTTCCGGAAGGCGCGGATGAAGCCATGTATGAAAGATGGCTGAAGGCGCGTGCGAAGGAATATCTTCCCGTAAGACTGCAGTACAGAGCTTATGAAATGGGGATCACCTACAGAGAGCTCAGGATATCAGGTGCAAAGTCCAAATGGGGTTCCTGTTCAGAGACCGGAAAGATCACTTTGTCCTGGAGACTTATGATGTGTCCGCCAGAGTCAATCGAATACGTATTGATACATGAGCTTTGTCACAGACTTCACATGGATCATTCGAAGGCGTTCTGGGCGGAGGTTGAAAGCAGGATGCCTGATTACAAGAAACACAAGAAGTGGCTCGATGATCACGGATACCTGATGGAGTGAGCCATGGATCACCCTTTTGGGCAAGATTTTAGGCGCCATCCGATAAATCTTTCATCGAATGGCGCCCTTAGTAGATGGGTTCCTCAATATCCATTGGCGGATACCTCCTCTATTATATTTTCACCCATTCGCTTCCGGCTTTTCTCTTATGAAATCGCTTCATTCTTCATACGACCTGTTCGTCCGAACACATATATAAACGGTGCAGTCTGCATTCATAGGACGATATGCATATAAGCTTTTGTCGTGTTTTCGCTTTTTCCGAGTTATCCGGTTGCTCCGGGATATTAACGGTTTATATATCAGCTAGTACATTGGTCCACCCTCCATATACCGGTTAACAGCTTCGACTTAATGTCCCATCGGACCGTCCTCCTTTTCTAAAAGCCTTGATGAGATTTCGTTTTGTTTTTCATCCGCTTTTGTTTTATGTGCCTATAATAATCTAAATATTTCATCTTGTCAACACTTTTTTCAAAAAATATTTTCAAAACCGCAAATATATTTCGATAACGTTTAAGCAATTTATGAATATTCTGACAATTTAACATGGAAAACGCAGGGAAAACATGGAAATTGCAGGATTTTTAAAATGTTGAACAATTTCAGCAAACAAGGAGACAGTTATGCACCGCGACAGGACCCCAGGAACGCGGGATTCATCCTTTGGCTGTTTGATGACAAAACAGAAGCGTCTACGGTGCCCTGAATGCCCTAAAAATGTCGACTTTTACGGCATTTTCTGTTATTCTTATGGTTGGATTTTAATGAAGATTTTTAAGTGAAAGGGATTTATCAAAATGTACATTACATGTCTTGACCTTGAGGGAGTTCTCGTACCTGAAATCTGGATCGCATTCTCGGAGAAGACCGGTATTCCGGAGCTTAGGAGGACCACAAGGGATGAGCCTGATTACGATAAGCTCATGAATTTCAGACTCGGAATACTTAAAGAGCACGGCCTCGGACTTAAGGAGATCCAGGACACCATCGCAACCCTCGATCCCCTGCCCGGCGCAAAGGAGTTTCTCGACGAACTCAGAAGCCGCACCCAGGTTCTGATTCTCAGCGATACCTTCGAGCAGTTTGCCGCACCTCTCATGAAGAAGCTCGGCATGCCCACCATTCTCTGCAATACCCTTGAGGTTGCTGATAACGGAGAGATCACCGGATATAAAATGAGATGCGACAAGAGTAAGCTCACCACCGTCAAGGCTCTTCAGTCAATCGGTTATGAGACCATTGCAAGCGGTGATTCTTTCAATGACCTCGGAATGATCCAGGCAAGCAAGGCAGGTTTCCTTTTCAGGACCACCGAGCAGCTCAAAGCAGACTATCCTCAGTATCCCGCATTCGAAGAGTACGATGAGCTCCTTAATGCCATCACTGATGTAATGAAGGACTGATGACCAATTACAAGCTGATAATAAGATATGACGGCACCGGATACCGCGGGTGGGAACATCAGCCCGGCGAGGAGAAGACTATTCAGGGTAAACTCGAGACCGCGGTCATCAGGATGCTCAACCCCTCCGGGGTAAAAGAAAACGCCTCCGACAGCCTCGGCTCATTCGAAGGCGATATCCCCGATATCATCTCTGCGGGAAGAACGGACGGCGGCGTCCACGCACTTGCCATGTGCGCAAACGTAAGACTTGATACAAAGCTTTCCTGCACCGAGATAAGGGATGGGCTAAACAGAAATCTTCCCGATGACATATGTGTCACTGAAGTGAGCACGGCAGGAGACAGGTTTCATGCCAGATATAACGCAAAGGGCAAGACCTACAGATATACCTGCTATGCAGGGGAATTAAAGCCTGTTTTTAACAGAAGATTCTGCTATGAACTGGGCAGGGTCCCCGATATAGATGCGATGAAAAAAGCAGCGAAGATAATAGAGGGCGAACACGACTTTACTTCTTTTTGCGGGAACCCGCGTATGAAGAAATCCTGCGTTCGCATCGTTGATAAGATCACCATCGAATATAAGGATGAGTATCTGACATTTACTTATCACGGAAACGGATTCCTCCAGTACATGGTCAGGATCATGACCGGTACCCTTCTCGAAGTGGGACTGGGAAAGAGGACTTCCGAATCCGTTGCGGAGCTTTTTGAGACTTTGGACAGAAGTAAGGCAGGCTTTACGGCACCCGCAAGGGGCCTTGCACTCGTGGAAGTGGATTATTAAACGGGAAGGTACTTTATGTCTGAAAATGTATTGTACATAAGAGCGGATATGAACCCGCAGATTTCCGTGGGACATGTTATGAGATGCCTTTCGGTTGCGGACTCAGCAAGAGAGCGCGGTATCAAAACGGTCTTCATATCTGCCGATGATAATCCCGCATCTCTGATAAAAGAAAGAGGGCATGAGCTTATCGTTCTCGGAACAGACTGGAAGGATATGGATTCCGAGCTTCCCAAACTAGAAAAGCTGATCTCGGAGAAACAGATCGACAAGATCCTCATAGACACATATCAGGTTACGGATACGTACTTAAGAAGGGTTAATGAACTTACGAGAGTTTACTATCTCGACGATCTTAATGCTTTTCCGTATCCCGTGTATGCGGTGATCAATTATTCGAACCATGCGGATGAATCGACTTATCCCGTCAGATACCCGGGAACAAAGTTTTATCTCGGATGCGGATATGCGCCTCTTCGTGAAGCCTTCAAGAATCCCCATCCCAAGAAAATAAATCCTTCCGTCAGAAATATACTGATAATGTCCGGGGGATCCGATCCCTACGGAATAGTACCCGCGATACTGGATAGCCTGCCACTCGATAAATACGAGACCGTAAATGCGATCTGCGGCGGATACAGCGAGAATCTCGATAAGTTAAAGATCAAATATGCGGATGTGCCTTCCGTGCATATACATCCCCGTGTCGATAAGATATGGAGATTCTACGAAGAAGCGGATATCGCGGTATCTGCGGGCGGAAGCACACTTTATGAATTGTCCTCGATGGGAGTTCCTGCCATCACGTATTCTTTTGCGGACAATCAGATTCCGAATGTAAGGGCGTTCGATCTGGACGGTATGATGCCTTATGCGGGAGACGTAAGAGGCGGAAACGTACCAAACCGTGTCAGGAAGCTTCTTGAAGACTTGGATGACGTTGGTGTCAGAAGTGAGAATTCAAGAAGGCTTCAGAGACTTGTGGACGGACACGGTGCAGACCGGATGGTGGATGTATTATGCGAAAGACCTTAAGCAAATTAAATAAGATCCTTTCCGGAAAACAAAAAAAGCACATGGCGCTTTTGACCGTCATGATGATAATCGGTGCTCTCATACAGACTGCCGGAGTTGGAATGCTCGTTTCCGTAGTCAACATCGTCATCGATCCGGTTAAGAGTACGAACTCGAAGGCCGCACTTTTATTCTACGAATTGATAGGAAGCACTCCCGAAGACGGATATAAGATATTCCAGTATTCCGTAATGGGATTCATGATCCTGGTTTTTGCGGTCAAGAATCTGTATCTCTATTTCCAGCAAAAAGCAATGTATGCTTTCGTCTACAGAAATCAGTTCTCTACATCCGAACGCATGATGAGAAATTTTGTGCGTAAGGATTATGAGTATTATCTCAATGCGGATACTGCCGTTGTTCAAAGATCCATTACCTCGGATGTCAACAATATGTATGCACTGATCCTTGCGATCCTCCAGCTTGTTTCGGACGGATTCGTATCACTTTGCGTATGCGTATTCTGTCTGGTGCAGAGCGGACTGATGACCGTGATACTGGCGGCGGTTCTTATCCTGCTTCTCTGGATCATCAAGAAAGTCCTTAAGCCCATCATGTACAAAGCGGGCAAGGACAATCAGGATTTTTACAGCGGACTTTTCAAGTGGATATCGCAGAGTGTCATGGGCATCAAGGAAGTTAAGATATTCGGACGCGAGAAATATTTTGTCGACAGCTATAACGAATGCGGAAACGGATATGTAAATGCCGTTCAGAAGTATTCACTTTACAACAGCATTCCCAAGCTTCTTATCGAAGCGGTATGCGTCGGCGTGATGATGATCTACATGATCGTTATGATAGCGATCGGAAGACAGCCCGAAGATCTGATGACTGATTTTGCAACACTTGCGGCAGCTGCACTTGTGCTTCTCCCCGCAGTTAACCGCATCAACAATCAGATCAATTCAATGGCTTATTTTGAGCCCTTCCTGATGAACGTAAGCGACAATCTTCAGGATGATATTGATGAAAAGAATACCGACATGACCTTCGCTGAGGATGTGGAGAAGCTTGCGCTTACAAAGTCGATCTCATTCGAAGGGATCACTTATTCGTATCCTAACTCCGATGTAAAGATCCTCGATAAGGCGGATCTTGAAATTCCCATCGGATCGAGCATCGGCATCGTGGGAACAACCGGTGCGGGCAAGAGTACTCTCGTGGATATTCTGCTCGGCCTTCTCAAGCCTCAGGAAGGCGTTATCAAAGCGGACGGATCCGATATCAGGGATAACTACAGAAGCTTTCTTAAGAACGTAGGCTACATCCCTCAGATGATCTTCATGCTCGATGATACCATCAGGAACAATGTCGCTTTCGGTATCCCTGCTTCAGAGCAGAGCGAAGAAAGGATCTGGGAAGCTTTGAAGGAAGCAGCGCTTGATGATTTCGTAAGAGGACTTCCTCAGGGACTTGATACCGGAATCGGTGAAAGAGGAATAAGGATCTCCGGCGGACAGCGTCAGAGAATAGGAATCGCAAGAGCGCTTTATTCCGATCCCGAAGTCCTGATACTCGATGAAGCTACCTCGGCTCTTGATAACGAAACCGAGAATCTGATCATGGAGTCCATCAACAGATTCATGGGCAGAAAAACTCTTGTGATAATAGCGCACAGACTTCAGACCATCGAAAAGTGCGATATGGTATTCAGAGTCGGTGACGGACGGATCACCAGGGAAAGATGAGGAGAAAGATCTTCACCAATTTGATATATGGAGTGCTTGCGGCCGCCATGGTATGTGCTGCTTTCATGATATGCTTCAGGATAGAAAGCAGCTCTCCTAAGGACAAAACCGGAACGCAGGTTGCGATATTCGGAGACAGTGTTATCGCCTATGCACAGGATGACAGCAGCGTTGCGAATCTGATCGCTGCGAGGAGTGGACTGAAGGTTACGGATCTTTCTTTTGGCGGAACCACCATGGCCTATACCGCGGAAGATTCGACCCTTGCATCGGACAGAAATTTCCTGAGCATGGCTTCAATAGCTCTGGCATATGCGGCGGATGATTTTGCACTTCCGAGAAATCATGAGACCAAGGCACCCGCCACGGATTATTTCGAAGAAAGAGAGCGCGAACTCGAAAGCTTAGATTTAACAGAAACCGACATTGTGATAATAGAGCACTGCTTAAATGATTATCACTGCGCAGTGCCGATAGGCAGCTTGAATGATGATTCGGTATATACATATCTCGGCGCGCTTAAGACTACGGTTGAGAAGATCCGAAGCATCAATCCGGATATAAGGATAATCCTTGTATCCCCCACCGAGAAGTGGATGCCTGACGGAACATATGCGGGCCTTTATGATTACGGCGGCGGAGTGCTTGATGACTATGTAAGGGCTCAAAGAGAAGCTGCGGATCAGCTCGGGGTCGAGTACATATATCTCTACGATCTCTATGATACTCCGGGCATCGATCATGAAAATAATCCGATCTCCGGCGTGCTGTATACCGTTGACGGAACGCATCCGAATTATTACGGACGCTGCCTGATAGCTCAGGAGATAGCAGAATACCTCTGCAGGGAATAAAGATAATGACAGTAAATGAATCACTGAAAAAAATATACGTCAAAGTGTCAGCTTCGGATAAGACGGCATTTTTATCCGCGTTTATCTGCGGCCTTTTGATCCATATGCCCGCCATGCTGATGGATGTTCCCAATCATGACGGACTTTCAAGCATGCACTTTTCCCAGAACATGATCACATCCGGAAGGTGGTTTCTTGCTGCAGTATGTGCCGCGTCATCTTTCTATACCGTGCCCTGGATCATAGGCCTTATAGGAATACTGGAGCTTGCGATCACTGCGGTTCTCATCAGGAGGATCTTTGAAACTGAAAATGCGGTTACGATCTTTATCATCTCCGCGCTTCTCGTAGCATTCCCTTCGCTTGCTTCGACATTTGCCTATGTCTTTACACTTGACGGATATATGGCGGGACTTCTCCTTGCGGTGCTTGCGGTATATGCCGCAAAGAAAGGCCACTTCATCCTCGGCGGTATATCACTTGCATTCAGCCTCGGAACTTATCAGGCATATCTTCCTTTTGCGATGCTCCTTTCAATCTATTTGGTATGGGAGAAGATGGCATCGGGTGAAAAAAGTGCGATCAAGAAATGCCTCGAATATGTCTACATGGGAATGATAGGCGCAGTGCTTTATCTTGTGCTGCTTAAAGCGCTCCTTGCGATAGAAGGTAAAGTGCTTGATACATACCAGGGGATCGACAATCTGGAAAATACCGGACTTTCATCAAGGATCGCATCCCTGCCTCATTTGTATAAAGATTTTGCAAGTTTTACGTTTTCAAAGGGATTTCTTACGGGAAATGTCTGCGCGGCAGCGGGCGGAATACTTGCGGTATGTGCTGCGGCATCTGCACTTTACCTCATCATTAAGAATTCGCTTTATAAGAAAGCGTGGTTTTATTTTGTGCTGCTGATCACTGCAGTGCTTGTTCCTGTTTCCGCAAACGTGGTGCTCATTATCACTCCGGATGTTAAATACCATCTGATCATGAGATACCAGTGGGTGCTTTTTGTGATTGTATGCGTAGTGCTTTGTGACAAGTGTGTCGGAAAACTTGACAAAGAGAAATTCCAAACCTGCCTTTCCTGGGTTTCAGCTCTGGCAGGCCTCGTCATTATCATCTCATATGCAGTTACCGACAATATCGGATACACAAATCTTCAGAGGATGTATGAGAAGACCTATGCATACACCGTCAGACTTCTGGATCGTATAGAGCAGACACCCGGCTATTATCAGGGAGTTCCCGTTGCGATAATGGGCGTCATCGGTGATGATGAATTTCCTCCCACCGAAGTTACGGAGCCTGCAACAAGTGAGATGATAGGCCTTACCGGAAACTGGCTTATCTATTCCGCCGACAATTACGATGCATTTATAAGAAATTATCTCGGAGCGACTTTAAATCTTGTCCCCGAGGATAAAGAGACGGAAATATATTACTCAGACGAATATATTGAAATGGAGAGCTTCCCGGGAGAGACAAGCGTCCGGATGATCGACGGGATCATCTGTGTTAAGACCGAGGATGCTTTAAGAGATTAAACGGTAATGCGAAGAAAGGAATGCCATGATATCCGTAGTACTTCCCGCATACAATGAAAAAGAAAACATAATTCCCGCGATCACCGAGATATCCAAAGTGATCGAAACCGCGGGTGAAGATTACGAACTTCTTTTCATAAGCGACGGATCTTCAGACGGAACTTATGATGTGATCAAAGAGCAGTCTTTGGCAAATCCTCATGTAAAGGGTGCGGAGTTTTCCAGAAACTTCGGTAAGGAAGCTGCGATCTTTGCGGGCCTTTCGATATCTTCCGGAGATGCGGTCATCGTAATGGATTGTGACCTTCAGCATCCCGTAAGTGCTATCCCTGAAATGATCGCTAAATGGAAAGACGGTGCCGAGGTTGTTGAGGGCATCAAAAACAGCAGGGGCAGGGAAGGAATCTTCCACAAACTCTGCGCGGGAGTTTTCTACGGAATAATGAGCAGCCTTATCAAGATCGATATGTCCAGTTCGTCCGATTTTAAACTGCTCGACAGAAAAGCGGTAGACGCACTTCTCGAACTTCCCGAGAGCAATACCTTCTTCAGAGCGCTTTCTTTCTGGATAGGATTCAAGTCCGAGAAGGTTTACTACGATGTTGAAGAAAGAAGAAGCGGAAAGAGCAAGTGGTCCCTCGGCGGTCTTGTAAGGTACGCTATCAGAAACGCAACATCCTTCTCCACACTTCCTCTTAAGCTTGTAACGTGGATGGGATGGATATTCATTCTTTTCGCAGTGGTTCTGGGAATACAGACATTGTTCAGGTTCTTTACCGGAACTGCGGATAACGGATTTACGACGGTCATCTTATTACAGTTAATTGTCGGCGGATTTATGATGCTCAGCATCGGAATTGCCGGTCATTATATAGCAAGGATCTACGAAGAGGTCAAGGGAAGACCCAGGTTCATAATCAGGGATACGACGGGCGACCTATTCGGTAATTTGAAAGGAAAGTGGAAATAAATGAAGATCAATTTTAATGTTCCTCCCTATGTCGATACGGCAATGGACTATATCGCAGAGTGTGTACGCAACCAGAAGATCTGCGGAGACGGAGCTTATACCAAAAAGTGTAACGAATGGATTGAAAAAAAGACCGGCACCGCAAAGTGCCTTCTTGCAACAAGCTGCACACATGCAACGGAGCTTGCCGCGATCCTCTGTGATATCAAACCCGGTGATGAAGTCATCATGCCTTCATACACCTTCGTATCAACCGCCAATGCATTCGTGCTCAGAGGTGCGGTTCCCGTTTTCGTGGATATCAGACCCGATACCATGAATATCGACGAGCAGAAGATCGAAGATGCAATCACGGATAAGACCAGAGTTATCGCTCCCGTTCACTATGCAGGTGTCGGATGTGAGATGGATACCATCATGGATATCGCAAAGCGTCATAACCTCAAGGTTGTAGAGGATGCCGCACAGGGCGTTATGGCAACCTATAAGGGAAAGGCACTGGGAAGCATTGGTGACTTCGGCGCTTACTCCTTCCATGAGACCAAGAACTATTCATCCGGAGAAGGAGGAGCGATCCTTATCAAGAACCCCGCTGATGCGGAGCGTGCAGAGATCATCCGCGAGAAGGGAACAAACAGGGCAAAGTTCTACCGCGGACAGATCGATAAGTACACATGGGTTGATATGGGATCTTCATACCTTCCCAGCGACATGAACGCAGCATACCTTTATTCCCAGCTTGAGATCGCAGATAAGATCAACGAGGACAGACTTGCAAGCTGGAATCATTACTATGAGAGACTGACCTTCCTAGCGGATGCCGGTAAGATATCCCTTCCCTATGTTCCCAAAGAGTGTCAGCACAATGCTCACATGTTCTACATTAAGTGTAAGGATATAGAGGAAAGGACGGATCTTATCAGGCACCTTGCTGCAAATGAGATCCTTGCCGTGTTCCACTACATTCCTCTCCATACTGCTCCCGCAGGAAAGAGCCTCGGAAGATTTAACGGCATAGATGAGTACACTACCAAAGAAAGCGAAAGGCTTGTAAGACTTCCCATGTATTATGGTCTTAAGCCCGAGCAGGTTGATCTGATTTGTGATAAAGTTACTGAGTTTTATGCATAAAAACGCCGGTAAAAAAATAAGCCGCTTATTTAAAACGGCGGTTTTGATCCTGATGTCTGCGCAGATCCTTACGGGATGCGCGTGGGGACTTCTTAACTTCTCAAGGCTTCAGCCGTTTCCCGATACGGCTGACCTTGTTTCGTTATCGGGATCATTAAACCTGACAGGTGATACCGGGATCATCTATCCCGCACTGCTTATCCTTGTCAGGACACTCACCGTAAACGGCCCGGTGCTTTTCTACCATGTGATGTATCTGATCCAGTTAATCCTGGCATTTGTATCATGGTATGTATTTGCCGGGAATGTTTTTGAATCCGGGTCCAAATTGCGGAATGCATTTTTTGCGGCAGCGGCAGTGACCAATCCTTATGCGATGCAGGTACACTTAGCTGTATTGGAATACTCATTCGTATCATCCTTTGCCGCACTTCTTGTCTCATATCAGATAAGATTTATGCGCGAGTGGAAAAGTGCCCGGAAATGTCCCGGACTTGAAAGGGCTCTCGGCGATATCAGCGTAACTTCGCTTTTCTGGCTCCTTATAGCTCTTTCGAGAAAAGAATTCATAACTGTAGGATCCATTCCGGTGATCGCACTTATCATTACGATCATCAGGAGATTTGTGAAGGAAAAAGGAAAGGCCTTGGTGATCGTATGGCCGGTTATCGTAGCGCTTGCCTTTGCGGGGATAATCTTAATGACGGATTCCCTTTTCAGAACCGGCGAAAGACTTTCACCGGCCGCCTCGGTTAAAAGGTCTCTTTATTACAGAGTTGCATGGAACGAGGATTTCAGGGACAGATATCACTGGCCCGAATACCTGACAAGTTTTGTGGATGAGGGAATGATGACTCATTTCATGAACGATCCCGGACTTATCAGATCTGAGTTTACTGATTACGTAACAGACAGACTCGGCGAAGAAGAAACCACAGAGAAATTTTGGGAGTGGGGCAGGATCGCATTTTCGCGGAATAAGAAAAATATCGTTAAAGAGATCCTGTCCGATATGTTCGGATATATCTTCGCACCCGCTAAGACTGAGTACTGTTTAAGAGGATGCGAATATCCGGGATATGCTGCGGGCAATTACGATGTTATGAAGCAGCATGATCCAAAGCTTAGCAAGTTTTACCTAAGGTATTTCAGCATGCTCTACATTGTCATGGCTGCGGTATCGGTGATCGTCTTCTGCACACGCTTTGTCAGGAAGAGCCCGGAGGAGAGACGGATCAGGGCGTCGCTTTACCTTCCCGTTTTTCTCATCGTGATGCTCACATCCGTTTACTATACGTTTTTGGGATGCAATGTTTATGATCACAGAAAGGCAGTGTTTACGACCTGCCTGTGGATAGTTTGCTTATGTTTTCAGGAATTCTCATCACAATCTGCATAGAAATTCTGCTTCCCGTTATTACGGGACTTGCCGCAGCACTTGCACTGGGCGAAGGGAGGTCGAGACTCGATCTTCTCGCGCAGTCTTTTGTGTACGGTCAGATAATCATCTTCGCGATATTCCAGCCCGTATTTGTATTTGCCATATTGAAGGATTACAAGTTCAGCAAAGCGGCTTTGATGTTCGGGGTTATTATCGCTCCGGTCGTTTTATGCCTTATCGCGCTGACAGCGGTTAAATACCGTAAGAACCTGACTGCAGCGCTTAAGAAGAAAAGCTTTGATCCCGGCATATGGGGGATCGCAGCACTTGTGATCCTCGGGATCATGATAGTCATGTCATTTGTCATGGCTTATTACGACGGAGACGATTCCTATTATGTGGCCGCCGCTGCAGAGGGCATCAATTCCGATTCGATGTATAAGAAGGAGCCTTACACCGGATATCCGATTGAGTCTCCTTACAGATATCTCTTCGCACCGTTCCCCATGTGGATCGCATTTTTATCCAAGCTTTCCGGGATCGGTGTATCCGCCATGGCGCACTCCTTCATTCCCTGGTGTATGATACTGCTTGTGTTTGCGGTCATGTATATCCTGTCGGGGTATCTCTTTAAAGAGGACGGTAAAAAGCGGGGACTTTTCATGTTCTTCGTTTCCGTACTTATCATGTTCGGAGATTATTCGATCCATACTCCGGAAAACTTCCTCCTCGCAAGATCCAGGCAGGGAAAGGCTGCACTTGCATCATTTATACTTCCGTTTATGTTTGTTCTGATCTACGGGATCATAAAAGAGTTTAACGAAAGCAAAAAGGTTCACCCGGTAAGACTTATCATGGTCATGCTTACCGGACTTGCGGGAGCACTGGGCTCAACACTGGGAGGAGTATTGTGCGTTAGCCTCGTACTTACGGCAAGCCTTTGCATGATCCTTACATACAGGAAATTTAAGTATCCGTTTTTGATGGCGCTATTTTCAATGCCATGTCTTATTTTCCCTGTTTTGTTTTTCGTAATGAGGTAAGAAATGTTTGGTACCATAATGTCAGTCATAAAAAGCTATATGGGCACCGGCTTTGTCACAGTGATCTTCCTGCTGTGTCTTGCTTACCTTGCCATTACCGAGAAGGATCGCGTAAAGAGGTGCGTATTCATCTATATGCCCCTTGTTGTGATCGTTGTATTTCTCTGCCCCCTGACCTATCTGTTCTACGGGAAGGTTTCGGAGGCAGTGACATATTACAGACTGCTGTGGCTGATCCCTGTAACTCCCGTGATCGCATATGCATCGGTCAACCTGCTTGCGGATGCCAAAGGGATCAGGAAGACTGCCGGGGTTATAGCCATAGCTGTATTTCTGGCTTTTTCCGGAAAGCTGATGTATACGAGCGTCCATATGGTAAGAGCTGAGAATATTGATCACATGCCTCAGGCAGTTGTTGACATCTGCGATGCACTCCATGTAGAGGGCAGGGAAGTCAGAGCGGCAATGCCGGAGGAACTCATGCAGTTTGTAAGACAGTATGACCCCTGCATATGTCTGGATTTCGGAAGACAGTACCTGATGGGGATCTATGCCGAGGAGAATGATTTCAGGGATGCGCTTATTGCCGAGCATAAGGATCCTTATCTGATCGGTACTCTCGGTACCGCAAGAGAGGTCCATTACATAGTCGTAAGACAGGGGGAAGAATATGAGGAGATCCCCGTAAATTACGAGGAATATCTGAGGATTGACGGCTTTATCATCTATAAAAATACCGTTTTGAGTACTTCTGTGTAGGCTTATTGTCAAATATGCCTCAAAAATTGCTGTTTTGTTGTGAGATGTGCGGAAAAATGGTATAATTTTACAGATTATGGGTTTTATGTTAGGTAACAGAAAAAGAAAGCAAAGGGCGGAGTCTGCAGACTCCGAACTTGCTGCGTTTAAAGATGATTTGCTGTCCCTGGATGAGTATCCGGAAGAGGAATACACCGGGGAAGAATATAACGAAGAAGAGTATACAGAAGACGAGTACATTGAAGAGGAGTATTACGATGAAGATTACTCCGAGGACAGTTACTCCGACTATGATGACGACCGGGACTACTTCGATGCGGACGAGGATAATGACTACTCAGACGACAGAGATTATTACGACGAAGAATCCGAAAGCTACTCGGAAAACGAAGAGTATGCGGATCACGACGATGAACCTCAGGAAGAGAATGAACATCTTGAGGAAGACGAATATATCGACCTCGATAAGTCGTACGACCGGGAATACGACGGTCTTCATAAAAAGAGCAATGTCCTTAAGATAGTCCTTATCGCGGCAGCATGTGTGCTGCTTGCGGCAGTCGGGATCTATGCACTGAGAGACAGGCTGATAAATCGCCGGCCTGCATCACCGGGTATTGAATATATCACTACTCCGGACGGAGTGACAATCCCCTATTCCGGGCAGATGGCCGGGGCCGGATCTCAGCTGTCCGAAATTGAGATGATAGGTCAGGCAGGACTGAGCACCGCACTTGATGCAAGAAAGAATGCGGTAGCGGATGCACAGCCTCAACCCTCAGATTCACATGATTATGATGAGACCGAGATCATTACCCGAACGAGCGTATCGATAGAGCTGATAACGGTCAAGTCGGACCTTAAGATAAGATTTATCAATAACGAAACGGGTAAGCTCATACCCAATGTTGCATTTAAGGTAACGGTCACAGATCCTTCCGGCAAGTCCCTTTCTTGGACCGATGACGACCGTGACGGTATCATATATAAATCCTCGATCTCCGAAGGTAAATACACCGTTCATGTAGAGGAGATAGAAGGGAATTCCTATCAGGGTTATACATGGCCCGCGGATAAAAGCGTAACTGTTAAGAGCACGATCGAGTATTCGAGAGTTGACGTACAGGGCGAAGTCAA
This sequence comes from Lachnospiraceae bacterium, assembly GCA_018056425.1. Lineage (GTDB taxonomy): Bacteria > Bacillota > Clostridia > Lachnospirales > Lachnospiraceae > AC2028. The sequence continues at coordinate 16,110 of JAGPFR010000002.1, read as the reverse complement.
AGAGGCTGCCCAGGTCAACGAAAATGCCGAGGATACTGCAAGCAGAGGCAATACCGATCAGCAGAATATGACGGATACGACTGAAAATATCGCTTCTTCGGAGTCGACGGATTATTCCGAGATCTCCAAGGATACGATCACAAATCCGGTTCCGGTTGATGTATCGGGCAATGATACTGCGGTCGATATGGGAGCCCAGCTTAAAGACAATTCCGGTAATGAAGTTTACGTCTATGAAAACGACGCATACAGAAAAGCCGTCAATGCCGATTATGAGAAGTTCGATAAGTTCTATATCATAAGCGGAACGAAATATACCGGATGGCAGACGATTGACGGAAGTACATATTATTACGATAAGGACGGAAAGCCCGTTACGGGAACGCAGGTCATAGGCGGTGTTACGTACCAGTTCGGCGCGGACGGAAAGCTGACATCCGCATCCGGAGTTCTGGGGATCGATGTATCGAAATGGAACGGCGTGATCGACTGGAATGCGGTTAAGGCAGCAGGCGTAGAGTTCGTAATAATACGAGTCGGATACAGAGGATCGAGCGCAGGCGCTCTCATAGATGATGCGATGTTTACCACAAATATCCAGGGAGCAAAGGCTGCGGGACTCAAAGTCGGAGTCTACTTCGTAACACAGGCCGTAAATGATGTCGAAGCGGTTTACGAAGCATCAATGGTTCTCGACAGGATCAAAGGTTATTCTATCGACTATCCCGTTTTCCTCGATGTGGAGCCCAGCGGAGGACGAGGTGATACGATAGATAAAGCGACCAGAACGGCGGTCATCACGGCATTTTGCGAGACGATCAGAAGTGCCGGATATACGGCGGGAGTATATGCCAATAAGACCTGGCTCACATCCAAGATGGATGCATCCGCTTTGGGCAATTACGTTATCTGGGTTGCGCATTATTCATCGGTCTGCGGATATACAGGCAGATACACAGTCTGGCAATACACTGACAAGGGAACGCTTCCCGGCATAAACGGAAGCGTCGACCTGAATCTATGGTATTCATAAAAAGGAGAGAAATATGAAAACTTATCTTGTAACCGGAGGCGCCGGATTCATCGGCTCCAACTACATTCACTATATGTTCAAAAAGTACGGTGATGACATCCGTATCATCAATGTGGATGTTCTTACCTATGCGGGAAATCTTGAGAATCTCAAGGACCTCGAGGGTAAGAGCAATTACACTTTTATCAGAGCGGATATCACCGACAAGGATGCGATAAAGAAGATCTTTGATGAGAACGACATCGACCGCGTGGTGCACTTTGCCGCAGAAAGCCATGTAGACAGAAGTATCAAGGATCCCGAGACCTTTATCAGAACCAATGTACTCGGAACCGGCATCATGCTCGCATGCGCAAGGGATGCATGGGAGAAAGAAGACGGAACCTATCCCGAGGGAAAGAAGTTCCTTCATGTATCGACCGATGAAGTATACGGATCTCTTCCCGAGGATGAGAATGCATTCTTCTATGAGACAACTCCTTACAGCCCTCACAGCCCCTACTCTGCAAGTAAGGCAAGCTCCGACATGCTTGTAAGGGCATATATGGATACATATCATTTCCCTGCAAACATCACCAACTGCTCCAACAACTACGGCCCTTACCAGTTCCCCGAAAAGCTCATCCCTCTTATGATCAACAATGCTCTTAAGGGAAAGAAGCTTCCCGTATACGGCGACGGTAAGAACGTTCGTGACTGGCTCTATGTTGAAGATCATGCCAAGGCAATCGATATGGTTCAGGAAAAGGGCAGACTTTTCGAGACCTACAACATCGGCGGACACAACGAGAAGCAGAACATCGAGATCATCCACACCATTCTCGATGTACTCAGAGAAGAGCTTCCCGATTCCGATGAAAGAAAGGCTCACATTAACGAAGACCTCATCACCTATGTTGAGGACAGAAAGGGACATGACAGAAGATATGCCATCGCTCCCGATAAGATCAAGGCAGAGGTTGGCTGGGAGCCCGAGACCATGTTCAAGGAAGGTATCAGAAAGACCATCAAGTGGTATTTCGAGAACCAGGATTGGATGGAGAACGTAACCAGCGGAGATTATCAGAAGTATTACGAGAACATGTACGGCTCAAGGAAGGAGATCTGATATGAAGGGTATCATCTTAGCCGGCGGAAGCGGCACCAGACTTTATCCGCTCACCAAAGCGATTTCAAAACAGATCATGCCTGTTTATGACAAGCCCATGATCTATTATCCTCTTTCAACCCTCATGCTTGCGGGTATCAGAGAGGTACTTATCATCTCAACCCCCAGAGACCTTCCAGTATTTGAAGAGCTTTTCGGAACGGGCGAGCAGCTCGGAATGAACTTTTCCTATGCTGTTCAGGAGACCCCCAGGGGACTTGCTGATGCATTCATCGTCGGAAAAGAGTTCATCGGAAACGATGCGGTAGCTCTTGTGCTCGGAGACAACATCTTCTACGGACAAAGCTTCTCTAAGGTGCTTAAGGCAGCTGCGGAGAGAACCGAATCCGAACCCGGTGCCACCATATTCGGATATTACGTAAGAGATCCCAGAGAGTACGGCGTCGTTGAATTTGATGCAGAGGGAAAGGCTATCTCCATTGAAGAAAAGCCTGCAAATCCCAAGAGTAATTACGCAGTACCCGGTCTTTACTTTTATGACAATGATGTCGTAAATATCGCGGCAAATGTCAAGCCCTCGGCAAGAGGTGAGATAGAGATCACTTCCGTTAACAACGAATATCTCAGCAGGGGAAATCTCCATGTAGAGACACTCGGAAGAGGCTTTGCGTGGCTTGATACCGGTAATCACGACAGCCTTCTTGATGCGGCGGATTTCGTGGCTGCATTCCAGAAGCGCCAGGGACTTTATATCTCCTGTATCGAGGAGATCGCATATAAGAGAGGCTTCATCGATAAGGAGCAGCTTCTTAAACTCTCCGAGCCTCTTATCAAAACGGCTTACGGTCAGTATTTAGTAGAGGTGGCTAATGGACTCTAGGTCCCGGACTCTTACAATCCTGGGAAGTATGGGCGCGGTACTGTTAATAGTACTGATAGTTTTATTATGCACTTATGACGGCGGAGCTGCCGGGAATCAGCAGCCTGCCGTATATCCATCTCAGGAGCCGTCTATGGAGGTATCCGATGCAAGGACACCTCTCGAAGGACATCTGATCGGAGAAAATCCGAGGGGCTTTTTAAACGATCCTTCGTTCTTTGATCCCGAGCCGAATGCGATACTTGATGCGGCAATGGATACTTCGGGAAATCTTTCTCTTATGGTAACGAGCGTGGAGAAGGATCTGAGAGTTCTGATACTTAATGATTCCGGAGAACTTGTTACCGGCGTTCCGTTCAATATCAAGCTTACGGATTCTTCCGATGTAACGACCAGATACAAAGACCTCGATCAGGACGGCATTATATATGCGGGGACATTACCTGCGGGTGATTATGACGTATCACTTGATCCCATCGAGGGATACCGGGTTCCTCTTCATTCGACGAGAGTTACGGTGAAAGATAAAGTTGAATACATTCCGATCCAGGATATCTCGGTCCTTATCAAAACCGAAGATGAGATCAATGCGGAATTGGAAGATACAGCGGATAAAGAAGACGCTCTGGAAGATTCTGATACCTCCGAGATCATTACTCTTCAGCCCGGCGGAAACGATCATAAAGCAGGCATTGATGTATCGAGCTGGCAGGGCGAGATCGACTGGGATAAGGTCAGGGAATCCGGAATCGAATTTGTAATAGTCAGAGCAGGATACAGAGGTTCTGTAACCGGTGCGATAGTTAAGGATAAATACTTTGATGCCAATGTTTCGGGAGCGCTTAATGCGGGACTGTCCGTCGGAGTATATTTCGTAACGCAGGCCGTCAATGAAGCCGAAGCCGTTGAAGAAGCATCCGCCGTCATGGAGATGTGTGAAGGATATGATCTTGATCTTCCCATTTATCTCGATGTCGAAGGGTCAAACGGCGGAAGAGGCGATCAGATAGATGTTGAGACCAGAACTCTTGTATGCGAAGCTTTCTGCAGAACTCTGGAAAATGCCGGAGTATCCGGCGGAGTATATGCCTGCAGATACTGGCTCAATAATAATATCGATGCATCCCGCTTGGACAGATTCAATGTCTGGCTTGCCGAATACAGGAGCACACCTCTTTACGGCGGATATTATTCAATGTGGCAGTACACTTCCAAAGGCCGTATCGACGGCATCGAAGGAAATGTTGATTTTGATATTTTATATTATTAATGTGAGGCTTTGAAATGGGAAAACTAATCGTTGAAAAATGCGATATTGAAGGACTTGTAGTTATTACCCCCGAAGTTCACGGTGACAACCGCGGATATTTCATGGAGACATATCAGCAGAAGGATTTCACCGAAGCAGGTGTTGATGTGACTTTCGTGCAGGACAATCAGTCCGCATCCACCAAGGGAGTGCTCAGGGGACTTCATTATCAGATAAACCACCCCCAGGACAAACTTGTCAGAGTTATCAAGGGTGAGGTTTTCGATGTTGCGGTTGATCTCAGGAAAGGATCCAAAACTTTCGGAAAGTGGTTCGGAGTTATTCTCTCCGAAGAGAATAAAAAGCAGTTCTTCGTACCCAAGGGATTCGCACACGGTTTTGTCGTTCTGTCCGACTATGCGGAATTCTGTTATAAGGTAAGCGATTTCTATACCCCCGGAGATGAGGGCGGGATCATGTACAACGATCCCGACATCGCCGTTGAGTGGCCCATCCCCGATGATATGGAACTGATCTTCTCGGAGCGCGATAAAGTATGGCCTCCCTTCAGAGAAACTTTCTTGAATAAATAATATGCTTGAAGCTGTTTTAAAAAAGAAAAAGATCATAATCTCCGCGGTAGTGCTCCTTCTTACGGCACTTGCCGCGGTGGTTGTATTTCATGTAAATCCCGAAGCTGACAGAGGGTACGAGAATATCAAAAAAGGTATCTCTGTCTGTGTCATTGTATGTGCTTCCGTATTCTTTGCACTTAAGTTCGACAAGATCGTAACACTGCCAGTTGAGATATGGCAGAACAGAAGACTGATATTAAAGCTTGCGGGAAACGATTTCAAGAGACGTTATGCCGGTTCTTATATGGGAGCTGTATGGGCTTTCATACAGCCCCTTGTTACCATAGGACTTTACTATTTCGTATTCGGAACCATCATGAAGGGAGCAAGGACCAGCGGATCGGATGTTCCGTTCGTGCTCTTCCTTACATGCGGAATGGTTCCCTGGTTTTTCTTCAGTGAAGCTCTTTCTACGGGGACCTCTGCGCTTCTTGAGTATTCTTACCTAGTTAAAAAGGTAGTATTTAAGATAAGCGTTCTTCCCATCATCAAAGTAGTTGCCGCACTCATGACACATGCATTCTTCGCGGTTCTCCTCATGATCATTGCGGTGCTCTGCGGATATTATCCCAACATTTACTGGATACAGATGATCTATTACACATTCTGTGCATTTGTCCTTGCACTTGCCATCTGCTATACGACCTGCAGCGTCATCGTGTTTATCAGAGATCTGGGCCAGCTAATCGGAGTGATGCTCCAGATCCTTGTGTGGGCAACTCCCATCATGTGGAATATAGATCAGCTTGCGGGCCATCCGATGCTCGTATCCATTATGAAATTAAATCCCTGCATCTATATCGTGACCGGATACAGGGATGCCATATACGGAAGGATCTGGTTCTTCGAAAGATTCTTCTCGACTGTTTATTTCTGGGTGATCACGGCGATCCTGTTCGGAATAGGCGCGATCGTATATAAGAGACTTAAGCCGCACTTTGCGGATGTATTGTAGGAGAATCAATGGCTGAAGAATTTGCCATAAGGGCTTCTAAAATAGAAAAAAAGTACAAGCTCTATGAGCGTAACCGTGACCGCGTCCTCGATGCATTCGGACTCGCCGGCAGGAAGGACCGCTTTAAGTATCATTATGCGCTTAAAGGCGTTGACTTTGAAGTTAAGAAGGGTGAGACAGTAGGCATCATCGGAACCAACGGATCCGGCAAGTCCACACTTCTCAAGATCCTTACGGGAGTCCTTACTCCCACATCGGGTGAGGTTAATGTTAACGGAAGGATCTCGGCGCTTCTCGAACTCGGCGCCGGCTTTAACATGGACTACAACGGAATCGAGAATATCTATCTCAACGGAACCATGATGGGATTTTCCAAGGAAGAGATAGATAAGAAGATTGATGAGATACTTGCATTTGCTGATATCGGCGATTATGTATATCAGCCCTGTAAGACTTATTCGAGCGGTATGTTCGTAAGACTGGCATTTGCGGTTTCGATAAATATCGATCCCGAGATTCTTATCGTGGATGAAGCGCTCAGTGTAGGGGATGTATTCTTCCAGGCAAAGTGCTACAGGAAATTCGAAGAGTTTAAGAAAAAGGGTAAGACCATTCTCTTCGTAAGCCACGACCTTAGTTCTGTCTCCAGATACTGCGACAGGGTTTATCTCCTCAATAAGGGCGAGATGATCGGAAACGGTTCTCCTAAGGAGATGATCGATAAGTATAAGCAGATACTTGCGGGAGGCAGGGACGTCCATATCGTTGAGACGAGGGACAATGACGTTCTCGAATACGGTAACGGCAAAGCTACGATAAGCGAGTACAGTGTTATCGATAAGAACGGCAGTATAACAAATGCCGTTGAGAAGGGAACGGAATATACGGTCCGCATGAAGGTCCTGATCAATGAAGATATAGATGCCCCGATATTTGCATGTTCGCTTAAGAACGTACGCGGAGTCGAGATCACCGGAACCAACACCCTTGTCAGCAAGACCTTTGACGAAAGCGTGAAAAAGGGTGATGTCATCGAGCTTGAGTTTAAGCAGAAGATGATGCTTCAGGGCGGTGAATATCTCGTATCTCTCGGATGCACCGGATTTGAAAACGGGGAGTTTACCGTTTACCACAGACTCTATGATATCTTAAGCATCAATGTCATCTCGGATTCCGATACGGTCGGATTCTTCGACAGCGATTACAAGATCTCGGTAAGTAGAAAATAAAAACCTAAAGTTGTATCATTAAAGCAATATTATTGCATTATGTTTTATCAGGAGGAGATTGGCATGAGTTACAGAGAAGAATTTGAAAAGTGGCTTAAGGATGATTATTTCGACGAGGCCACCAAAGCGGAACTTCGTGCAATTGAAAATGATGAGAAGGAAGTCGAGGACCGTTTCTACAGGGAACTCGAATTCGGAACCGGAGGTCTCCGCGGCGTCATCGGTGCCGGAAGCAACCGCATGAATGTATATACCGTAAGAAAGGCGACCCAGGGTCTTGCCAATTACATCATTAAGGCAGGAACTCAGGCTAAGGGCGTTGCCATTTCATTTGACTGCCGCCGTATGAGCCCCGAGTTTGCGGATGTTGCGGCTCTTTGCCTTGCAGCTAACGGGATCAAGGCTTATGTATTCGACGAACTTCGCCCCACTCCCGAGCTTTCTTTTGCATTAAGGGAACTCGGATGCACCGCAGGAATCAATATCACCGCAAGCCACAATCCCCCCGAATATAATGGATACAAGGTTTACTGGGAGGACGGCGCACAGGTAACTCCTCCTCATGATACAGGAATCATCGGCGAAGTATTTGCCATCAAGGAGTACTCCGACTGCAAGACCATGGATAAGGATGATGCGATCGCTGCAGGCCTTTATATCTCAATCGGCAAAGAAATCGATGACAAATACATGGCAGAGCTTAAAAAGCAGAGCCTTCACCCCGAGATCATCAAGGAAGTTGCGGGTGATATCAAGATCGTCTACACACCTTTCTGCGGAACCGGTAATAAGCCTGTTAGAAGGATCCTTGAAGAGCTCGGATATAAGAACGTGTATGTAGTTCCCGAGCAGGTAGGACCCGATCCTGAGTTTACAACTCTTGCTTATCCCAATCCCGAAGACCCGAAAGCTTTTGAGTATGCTCTTAAGCTGGCTAAGGAAAAGGATGCGGATATCGTCCTTGCTACGGACCCTGATGCCGACAGACTCGGAGTTTATGCTAAAGACAGCAAGACCGGAGAGTATGTCGCATTTACCGGCAACATGAGCGGAATGCTTATCGCAGAGTATGTTCTCAGAGAAAGAACCGCTCTTGGTATCATGCCCTCCAATCCTACCCTCGTAACCACCATCGTTACGACCAACATGACATTCCCGATGACGAGAGCTTACGGCGTTAAGCTCATCGAGGTTCTTACCGGATTCAAGTACATCGGAGAGCAGATCAAGATCTTCGAGCAGAACGGAAATAAGGACAATAACTATGTATTCGGACTTGAGGAGTCCTACGGATGCCTCGTCGGAACCCACGCCCGTGACAAGGATGCGATCGTTGCCGTTGAGATGCTCTGTGAGGTTGCTTCATGGCTTAAGAAGCAGAGCAAGACTCTTTGGGACTTCATGATCGAAATTTACGAGAAGTACGGATATTTCAAGGAGACCCAGTTCACCATCACCATGAAGGGTGCGGAGGGAGCAGAGCAGATAGCAGCTCTTATGGACAAGCTCAGAAACGATCCTCCAAAGGCATTCGGTGATTTCGAGGTTCTCAGATTCAGAGACTACAAGAAGGATGTTATCCTCGATATGAAGACCGGAGAGAAGACCACAACTGGCCTTCCTTCATCAAATGTACTCTACTTCGAGCTTCCCAATGACAACTGGTGCTGTGTAAGACCTTCCGGCACCGAGCCCAAGATCAAGTTCTACATGGGAGTTAAGGGAACCAGCCTTGAGAATGCCGAGGAGATGAGCAGGAAACTCACCGAAGCAGTTAAAGCATTTGCTTAATGGACATAATATCAGTAGCTTCAAGGAGCCTGGGCTTCATGAAGAGAAACGGAATAAGGGCCGGTATTAATGAGATCTCCGAGAGCTTTTCGATTAGAAAGCTCAGGGGGTCTGATTATGTATTGCCTTCAGAGCATGATATCGAGGTCTTTAAGAAGCTGGCAGGGGAACTGACCATCAGGCCACTGATCTCCGTGGTGGTTCCGGCATATAATACGGATCCGTGGGGATTCGAGGGAATGCTGGATTCGGTACTTGATCAGGCTTACGATAATATCGAACTGGTTATAGCCGATGCATCCGATGATAAGGAGATCCTGAAGAGGATCTGTGAGAATAAAGAGGATGACAGGATTAAATATCTGTCGTTATCAGAAAATAAAGGTATCTCGGATAATACCAATGAAGCACTCGATCAGACCACAGGAGACTATATAGCTCTTCTTGATCATGACGATCTGCTGACCCCGGATGCTTTCCTCAGGATCATTGAGAATATCATCAGCTTTAAGAAAAGGTGCGGTAAAGAACCTGACGTTATTTATTCTGACGAGGATAAAACAGGCTGGGATGGAAAGACCTTCACAGAGAGAAATTCCAAACCGGACTTTGATCCCGAACTTCTCCTGAATAATAATTACATATGTCATTTAACTGTGATGAAGTCTGATCTCTTAAAGATGCTTCGCTTCAGAGCAGAGTATGACGGTGCCCAGGATTTTGATCTGCTTCTCAGAGCGGTGAGAGAAGGAGCGACATTCAGCCATGTTCCTCAGATTCTCTATCACTGGAGAACAAGTTCCGGATCGAGTGCAACCGATACCGGGGCAAAGCAATATGCATATGAAGCCGGAGTAAAGGCTTTGACGGATCATGCCGGAGCGCTCGGACTTGATGCGGACGTATATAACCTCAGAAATGTAGGTTACTATGAATTCCGCTACAGGGGAGACATCTTTGCACAGAGGAAGGATCTCGGAGCTGTAGGCGGACGCATAGTCTCAGAACCTCACAGAGGTAAGATAACAGGCGGTATTATGGACACTGATGGTAATATCCTGTATGAAGGACTTCCTGTTGGATATACCGGTTACTTCCACAGGGCGGTTTGTCAGCAGTCGGCACCTGCACTTGATATCAGATGCATCAGACTTAATCCGGAGCTTTGGGATGAGTTTTATAAGATAACGGGAGTCAGATACTCCGAACACAGAACGCCCGGAATGGTCTCGATGAGACCTCACGAAAACACAAGACCGCCTCAGGAGGGAGAGAAGATATTCGATGCCAAGACTCTTCCTGAGGATACTGATATTATAAAGATGAGTCTTGAACTATCCCGCAGGATCAGGGAGCTTGGTTACGGAATGCTCTACTATCCGAGCTGGCAGGTAAGGGCACATGAATAAAGTTACTGTTGTTATTCCAAATTATAACGGAGAGAAATATCTGAAGGGGTGCCTTGATTCCATCGCCCCTTCTGTTCAGAATGCGGCGATAACATATGATATTATAGTGGTGGATGATGCATCCACAGACAGCAGCAGGGAGATAATAAAGTCATATCCTGATGTTAAGCTGATCGAACAGAAAGAGAACGGCGGATTCAGCACTTCAGTCAATGCCGGCATAAAAGCAAGCGAAACACCGTATGTTATTTTACTCAACAACGATACCATAGCCAAGCCGGGATTTGTCCAGAACCTATATAATGCCATCAAGAAGGATAACAAGTGTTTCTCTGTATCCGCATCCATGAGAACATGGGATGATGAGAACATTATAGACTCCGCGGGGGACATTTATTGTGCTCTCGGATGGACCAGGGCAAGGGGAAGAGGAAAGTCCGCGGCAGGCTTTTCGAAAAGCTGTAAGGTCTTCTCAACCTGCGCAGGTGCTGCGATATACCGCAGAGAGATATTTGATATCATAGGTTATTTTGATCCTATGCATTTCATGTATCTGGAGGACCTTGATGTATGCTGGAGAGCTATACTCGCAGGGTATAATAACATCTATGATCCTACCGCTATAGTAAAACATTTCGGAAGTGCGTCCACCGGATCCAAATATAACAGCCGTAAGGTAATTTATTCGGCTTCAAATAACATATATGTCCTTTATAAGAACATGTCTTTGATACAGTTGTTATTTAATCTTCCGCTTCTTATTGCAGGCTTTGGAATTAAGATCCTTTTCTTTATTAAGAAGGGCCTTGGCAGGGATTATCTTAAAGGTCTCGCTCTGGGCTTTGGCAAGTGCTTTAAGCAGGGTCACGGAAACCGTTACAAAGGCTTTACCCGTATTGTCCCGCGCCTTTTTAAGATCGAACTGATCCTTCTTAAAAACATGTTCATTTGGTGAGTCATGGCTCACTTTAACTAAAAATTAAGATAATAAGATTGTCTGAGAGTCCCATTCGCGGTACAATCGTCAATGCATGACTAAAGATTCCAAAAATATCAAAAAGCCCGCAGGTGTTTCTTCCCAGGTCCGTACGAGGAGGAAGATGGCCGTCTTTGTCATAGAGATATTGATAATCATCGCTATGATAGGTGTTTTGTATTATGTTATGAAGCACACCGAGAATGAGTATGAAAACGGCCCCATTTATGCGGATGCTCAAAATATTGATCCGTCCAGCATCGGAATCTCGGATTCGGTTCTGAGAGCTTCCGAAGAAGGCGGCTCCATGGAGGGATATACCAATATCGCTCTTTTCGGTGTTGATGCCTTAAGTACAAACGGATCGGATCTTCTGAAGGGTTACAGAAGTGATACTATAATGATCGCCAGCATTAACAATGCCACCGGCGAGGTTACACTGGTATCCGTCTATCGTGACACCTATCTTAATCTCGGAAACGATACCTATAATAAATGTAACGCAGCTTATGCAAAGGGCGGAGCAACTCAGGCCGTCACGATGCTTAATGCCAATCTTGACCTCAATATCACCTACTGGGTCACCGTAAGCTATAAGGCGCTCGCCATGGTAGTCGATGATCTGGGAGGAATAATGATAAATGTCGAATCGGACGAAATAGACCATCTCAATAACTACCAGATCGCGGTAGCGCAGGCAATCGGCGTAAGTGAGGATGAGATAGTCCCGGTACGGGAAACCGGATATCAGCTTCTAAACGGAATGCAGGTATCTGCCTACTGCAGGATCAGATATACCTCGGGTAATGACTTTGCAAGAACCAGAAGACAGCAGGAGGTTGTCAAGGCAATCCTGGATGCTGCCAAGGAAAAAGATCCTTCGACCCTGACCGCAGTCTTTTCCGATGTAATGAATTATACGTATACGAGTATCGATGAGAAGACTTTCCTCAATATGATACTTAACATTTCGGATTACCGCATCGTCAGAGAGAGCGGATTCCCTTCGATGGAGATGATGGGAGCGGCAAATCTTCCTGCCAAGGGAGACTGTGTTATCCCCTTAAGCCTTGAAGCTAATGTCATAGAACTTCACAGATTCCTCTTTGGGGACGAGCATTATCAGGTAAGCAACAATGTCATAACATTCTCTGAAACCATAGCCCTTGATACGGGAGGGTATCTGAGAAATCAGTAATTCGCCATATTTCATTAAACAGAGTATAATAAAGCATTATTAAATCGAAAGTGAGAAGCAATTATGTGCGGAATTGTCGGATATGTAGGTAAAAAACAGGCTGCGCCCATCCTTTTGGACGGACTTGCCAAACTTGAATACAGAGGATATGACTCCGCGGGTCTTGCCGTAAGGGACGGAGAGGCTCTTGCAGAGGTTGTTAAGGAAAAAGGAAAACTTAAAGAGCTTTCCGATAAGGTTGACGGCGGAAGAGCGCTTAAGGGAAATTGCGGAATCGGACATACCAGATGGGCAACCCACGGAGCTCCCAGCCAGATAAATGCGCATCCCCATGTCAGCGGAAACTGCTCCAGATCCGGATCCGGCCCTGTTGAAAGTGATGTCGTGGGTGTTCATAACGGAATCATCGAAAACTACCAGGAACTTAAGGATAAGCTCTCAAAACACGGATATCAGTTCTATTCCGAAACCGATACCGAGGTTGTTATCAAGCTTATCGATTACTACTATAAGAAATATAAGATCGGTCCCGTGGATGCGATCGCCAAGACCATGGTCAGAGTAAGAGGGTCTTATGCTCTTGAAGTCATGTTCAAGGATCATCCCGGAGAGATCTGGGCTGCGAGAAAAGAAAGCCCCATGATCATCGGAATCGCAGACGGCGACTGCTATATCGCTTCCGACGTTCCTGCAATCCTTAAGTACACCAGACAGGTGTACTACATCGGAAATATGGAGATGGCTAAGCTTGCAGACGGCAAAGCTACCTTCTATAACCTTGACGGCGACGAAATCGAAAAAGAGCTCACAGAGATCAAGTGGGATGCTGAGGCTGCCGAAAAGGGCGGATTTGAGCACTTCATGATAAAAGAGATCCACGAGCAGCCCAAGGCTGTTGAGGATACTCTTACAAGCGTGGTTAAGAACGGCAAGATTGATCTTACGAATGTTGGTCTTACCGAAGAAGAGATAAAGAATACTTCCCGGATCACCATAGTTGCATGCGGCAGCGCATGGCATGCAGGAATGGTCGGACAGTATGTTATGGAGGATCTTGCAAGGATCCCTGTAAGGGTAGAACTTGCAAGTGAGTTCAGATACAGAAACCCCATCCTTGATAAGAACCAGCTCGTGATCGTAATAAGCCAGTCCGGAGAGACCGCAGATTCGCTTGCCGCTCTCAGGGAGGCCAAGGCAAAAGGTATCAATACACTTGGCATAGTAAACGTAATGGGTTCATCCATTGCAAGGGAAGCAGATAATGTATTCTATACCCTTGCGGGTCCCGAGATAAGCGTTGCAACAACCAAAGCCTACTCCGCACAGCTCATTGCAATGTACTGCCTTGCTGTAGAATTTGCCAAGGTCCGCGGATGCATAGATGACGATAAATACAAAGCCCTCATCGAAGAGATGATGACCATACCCGATAAGATCGGAAATATTCTTCTGGATAAAGAAAGAATCCAGTGGTTTGCCGCCAAGTATGCAAATGCTCACGATATCTTCTTTATCGGAAGAGGAATCGATTATGCCGTAACTCTTGAGGGCAGTCTTAAACTCAAAGAGATCAGTTACATCCACTCCGAAGCATATGCTGCAGGAGAACTAAAGCACGGTACCATTTCTCTTATCGAGGAAGGAACACTTGTTGTCGGATCCCTTACCCAGCCTGACCTGTATGAGAAGACCATCAGCAACATGGTCGAGTGTAAGTCAAGAGGCGCTTATCTCTTCGGACTTACATCCGTAGGTAATTACAAGACCGAGGATACATGTGACTTTGTTACATATATCCCCAAGGTTGATCCTCACTTTGCAGCGAGCCTTGCGGTAATTCCGCTTCAGCTCCTCGGATACTACGTATCCGTTGCCAAGGGCCTTGATGTGGATAAGCCCAGAAACCTTGCCAAGTCTGTTACAGTTGAATAAGCGAAAAAAGTTAGCCGCGCTTCTGCGGCTAACTTTTTTCATAGAATCAATACACTTTCTTCACAGAATAAACACAATTCGCTTTTATACTTCCTTACATATTCAAAGCATATATTGCTTAGGAGGTTATAAATGAACGAATTCGAACAAAACAATAATCAGGGCACATTTCAGACGCCCCCTCAGAATACTTATCAATTTTATTCTCAGCCCAATCCAAATCCCACGCCTCAGCCTTTTATACAGCCTGCCCCTAAGAAAGCGGGCACGGGTATTAAGATACTTCTTGCGATATGCATGGGACTGCTCTTTGGGATCTTCGCGGGAACAGGTTTCTATACGGTGCAGCTCGCACTGAGAAACGGAACTCAGCTGATTAATGCTCAGTCATCACATAATTCGGGCGCTTCATCAACGCTTCTTGCTCCTCCCGTTAATGAGGATATAGAGGCACTTGCTTCAGATGGTGAAACACAGGTGACGATCCTTACCAGGGAAGAAACGGATCTTACCGAAGTTGTTGCGGATGTAATGCCTTCGATGGTTTCGGTAACCGAGTATTACAAATATTCGACCACTTACTGGGGACAGACATTTTCACAGGATGCGGAAGGCTCGGGCTCAGGAATAATCATCGGTGAAACGGATGATGAATATATCATCGTTACAAATAATCATGTTGTAGCTGATGCTGATGAACTTGAAATTACATTCATCGATGATACAACAGCTCCCGCATATCTGAAGGGACTTGATGCAAGCACCGACGTTGCGGTCATTGCGGTAATGAAGAGTGACCTTGATGAGAGTACCATTAAGCAGATCAAGGTAGCTCAGCTCGGAGACAGTAACAGCCTTGTCCTCGGACAGAATGTCATAGCAATAGGAAATGCACTGGGATACGGACAGTCCGTAACAACCGGAATCGTCTCTGCACTTGACCGTGAGATCACAACATCTGACGGAAACACACAGCACTATATTCAGACAGATGCGGCGATTAATCCCGGCAACTCCGGCGGAGCCCTCCTTAACATGGCCGGTCAGGTAATAGGTATAAATTCCAATAAGATAGGCGGTTCGTCGGTAGAGGGAATGGGCTATGCAATCCCTATCTCAGCCGTAAGAGAAACAATCGAGGAGTTTATGGGCAGGGATACGCTTATCGAAGTCGATGAGGATGATGTCGGATATATCGGAATATATATGCAGGAAGTTACCCAGGAAATATCCGATTATTATAATATACCCGTCGGAGTCTACGTATCCGAAGTCATTGAAGATACCGGTGCCGATGATGCCGGGATCCTGGCCGGTGATGTAATAACCGGGATCAATGGAAATACCGTTAAATCAATCGACGGACTTAAGAAGATGATGAATTATTATGCTGTCGGTGATACGGTGGATATTACATTTATGAGATCGGAAGAGGGCGAGTACGTCGAACACACCGTAGCTGTCACACTCGGAGAAAAGCCCGAGGGTGTCAGAACCAAATAAGCTATTATCCGAAATCTTTTTTCTTCCTTTTCGCAGGACCTCAGCCGCATATGGCTGAGGCCCTTTTTTGTGTTGACAAATGAGGGGTCAAATGAAAAACTAAATTCCACTTGTATACATAAAAATGGCTCTAAACGCGATTTTGACGGTTTTTTCGAGGCGAACTACCTTTGAAACCACTAAAAAACGTGATAAAATCGTCCTATCAGTTA
>JAGPFR010000064.1 GCA_018056425.1 Lachnospiraceae bacterium | reverse complement strand
TTTCATATCGGAAAGCTGTCTCGAAGAACTTGAGTCGGCAAAAGGCAGTCTTTGGGAAAGGTTCAAATCTCTATCGGCATCTCTTCCGGGCGATGCGGTCATCAAGGTATCGGACCACGTCTTTGAAAAGATCTCGAGCCAGAAATCACCCCAGGGAATGCTTGCGGTCATCCGGACTCTTTCTTATAAGAAAGAAGACATTACGAAGGGCAATCCCCTGATCCTTATTCTGGAAGACATTCAGGATCCGGGAAACGTGGGGACGATCTTCAGAACTGCCGAGGCAGCAGGCGTAACCGGTATTCTGCTGTCCGAAGGATGCGCAGATCCTTTAAGTCCCAAGGTTGTCAGGTCATCGATGGGTGCAATCTTCAGAATGCCTTTTGTGTTCGCTCCGGACCTTCCCGAAGCCGTTGCCGGTCTTGAAAAAGACGGGATCAGCTGCTTCGCCGCAAGACTCGATGCCGCGTCTGAATATGACAAATGCGACCTTACCGCTCCGTCTGCTCTTCTTATAGGAAACGAAGGAAACGGCCTTTCAGCCGAAGTTACCGCGGCGGCATCAAAGGGAATCTACATCCCCATGTCAGGCAAGACAGAGAGCTTAAATGCGGCAGTCTCCGCATCGATCCTTTCATATGAAGCCGCAAGGCAGAGGAGGAACAAATGACAAAAGAAGACAAACAGCTTCTCGAAATGGCTAAAGTGTTCCATATGCCCAAATTCAGAATCTTCAAATACATCATTCTCCCCGCACTTTTCAGAAAATAATACAGGGGGACGGTTCTGCCGTTTCGCGGGTCCTGTCGCTATGTTTAACCTGCCTCGCTTTTCGATTTCAGGCGGAAATTCTTCACAAGGCAGGTTTTGGCTCATGACGCGAGGCCGCTCACTTCGTTCGGGCCGGGCGGCCGAATTTCTTCGCAGAAATCGAAGTCTTGGCAGATTAAACATTAGCACCACCCACGAAACGGCAGAACCGTCTCCATGTTCACCCCATGTCACCTCGAGGTAACTGTTATGACTATAGAAGTAGAAAATGTATCTTTTTCATCAGAAGGTAAAGAAATCCTGAAGGATATTTCCTGGGAAGTATCCTCGGATGATATATGGCTTCTTTCCGGACCGGAGGGGAGCGGGAAGACTGCTCTCATTTCGATAATCATCGGAACGCTTGAGCCGACATCGGGAAGAGTAAGGCTTCTTGGCGATTATAAGTATGACAGGGTTAATGCAGGTGTAGTTTTCCAGGAAGACCGCCTTTTTGACAAAATGTCAGCAGCTGAAAACGTAGCAATAGTGCGGACTGTGACATCTTCGTCCGTTGCCGCTGAGGAGCTCGAAAAGCTCATGCCGGCGGATCTGGTTTCCGTTCCGGTAAGCGAATTGTCCCCCGTTTACAGAAGGATCACCGCAATCGTAAGGGCGGTTTCCGTCCCGTCTGACATCCTGATCATGGACGAACCCTTCAGGGGAATGGACGATGAGATGACAAAAAAAGTATTTTCGTACATAAAAGAAGTGGCCGGACATAAGGGAATTATCATCGCACAGCGTGATCAAGGGCCTCTTCCTCCGCTCCGTAATCTCAAGTTGACATAAACAAAGTGTTTTGATATCATACATGCGCTGTAACAATTCTGTAACAATTATGTGACAGAGGGTCCGCCCCCGTGTCACAAAGCGAATGTATGAGTAAATTTTCAGCTTTGAAAATCTTATCAGGTATGACTGTGGGCATCGTTGCCCTCATGTCTCCCTTTTCCGGACTTACCGTAAGTGCGGGTCCTCTTGATGGTGCAAGGGGCGGTGCTTCGGAGGTCCTTAATTCTTCCAATGCATCAGAGGTTATAGATAATACCGTAGCAGAGCTCCAGATCGTTTTTCCCGAAGAGATCGAGAATGATGATCTGGTCATGGTTGATATACGCAATTACGTAAATGTCAGAAGCGAAGCTACCGTTGATTCCGATAAGATGGGCGTCATGTATAAGGACTGCGGCGGAGTGCTTCTCGAAACAGGTGAAGAGTGGTCGCTCCTTAAATCCGGCGAGCTCGTCGGATGGGTCGAGAATGAGTACCTTCTTTTTGGCGAAGAAGCCAAAGCAATGGCGGCTGATGTAGGAATGACTTTTGCGGTGGTAAATACCGCTTCGCTCAGGGTTCATACCGAGAGCTCGCTCGAAAGCGAAGTTCTTACCGTTGTTCCCAAAAACGAGATCCTCGAGGTAGTGGATCAGAGCACTCCCGGATGGGTTTATGTGGATTACGGCGATATAGACGGATACGTTGCCGCAGAATATGTCGATATTTCTTTTGAGGTTGACGCAGGCGAGACCATGGAGCAGATCAGGGCAAGAGAAGCTGCCGAGGCTGAAGCGAGACGTCACCAGAATTACGGCGAGTTCATGACGGGCGCGGATGACCTTCTTCTCCTTGCGGCGCTTATCCAGTGCGAAGCGGGCGGAGAACCTTATGAAGGACAGGTTGCCGTCGGTGCCGTCGTTATGAACAGAGTAAGATCCGCGGCATATCCCAATACGATCCACGGCGTTATCTATGCTTCGGGGCAGTTCACTCCCGCAATGAGCGGAAGAGTAAACCAGGTATATAATTCCGGAAATATCAAGCAGAGCTGTATTCTTGCCGCCCAGGAGGCGCTCAGCGGCGTTTCCAACGTAGGTGATTTCACCCACTTCAGGACCAACAACGGAGCTCATACCGGAATCGCCATAGGACATCATATTTTCTATTAATTGATTAGGAAATTGCGGATGTTCGGGATTGACAAGATAGAATAGTGTGAATAAACTTTTAAACATAAGGTGCTACCGATAGACTGTTGCCCACGAAAGTTTTGGCGAAAAAATAACCGCAACAGTTGCAGGCTGGCGGTTATTTTTTATTTATGCTTTTTTCCCGACAGTATAGCCGAAAACAAAGCAAGTAATTGCAAAGCCTAAGACAGCTATTAAGTCAGTAACTGTAAGCATCAATAAGTCCTCCTATCGAAGATTCCTTTTTCGAGGTTTCTATGTAAACAGAGTTCACAGTACTCCGAGAATCGGACAACCGCCTACCGAGTAGGGTAGCACTGAAATAATTATATTGTGAACATACGTTCGAGTCAATACACTAAATTATAGTAAGAAAATATAAGAAAATATGGTAAAATATATGATATATTTTTCCGGGAGGGTAATAAGATGACTGAACAGGTAGTTTTTTGGCTTGTAGTCCTTGCAATCTGCGCGGTAGTTGAACTTCTCACCATGGGACTCACCAGCGTCTGGTTTGCGGGCGGAGCTTTGGCTGCCGCACTTATAGCGCTGGTTTGTCCGTATTTCTGGGTTCAGGTGGTTCTGTTTATTGTCGTGAGCCTCGTCCTGTTGATCTTCACGAAGCCCATTGCGGTTATGTTTTTCAACAAGGGACGCGTCAAGACAAATGCAGAGAGCCTTATCGGACAAAGAGCCATCGTTGTTTCAGAGATTGACAACCTCAAGGGTATCGGAGAAGTTACCGTATCCGGGCTCGACTGGAGCGCCAGAACCGAGGAGGACGGACTCGTGATCCCCGAGAAAGCGGTCGTAATGATCAAGAGGATCGAAGGCGTTAAACTGATCGTTGAACTCGACGAATCCCTCAAAGGCCTGATCAAACTCGAACAATCCGATGCACTTTTAAGTCCCGAGAGAATAGAAGAGCAGGATGATTGAACGGATAAAAAAGGAGAATAGTTATGGGTTGGATAATAGCTGTATTAATTCTTTTTCTTGTAGTATTTGTAAGCTGCGTTAAGGTCGTTCCTCAGGCAAACGCATTCATCGTTGAAAGACTCGGTGCTTACCAGTCAACCTGGCCGGTAGGTCTTCACATGAAGCTGCCTTTCTTCGATCGTATCGCACGTAAAGTAAACCTGAAAGAGCAGGTTGCGGATTTCCCTCCTCAGCCCGTTATTACCAAGGATAACGTTACCATGCGTATCGATACCGTTGTCTTCTATCAGATCACCGATCCCAAGCTTTATGCATACGGCGTCGAGAATCCCATGTCCGCTATCGAGAACCTCACCGCAACAACTCTTCGTAACATCATCGGTGACCTTGAACTCGATGAGACCCTTACTTCCCGTGAGACCATCAACACCAAGATGAGATCCACTCTTGACGTTGCCACCGATCCCTGGGGAATCAAGGTTAACCGTGTAGAACTTAAGAACATCATTCCTCCCGCAGAAATCCAGAATGCGATGGAGAAGCAGATGAAGGCAGAGCGTGAGAGACGTGAAGCCGTAACCAGAGCAGAAGGTGATAAGAAAGCAAGAATCCTTGAAGCAGAAGGTAACAAGGAATCCGCAATTCTTAACGCAGAAGCAGAGAAGCAGGCGATGATCCTTCACGCTGACGCTCACAAGCAGAAGATGATCCTTGAGGCTGAAGGTCAGGCTTCAGCTATCCTTAAGGTTCAGCAGGCTAAGGCAGACGGTATCAAGCTTCTCAAAGAAGCCGGTGCCGATGAAGCGGTTCTTAAGATCAAGAGTCTCGAAGCATTCGAAAGGGTTGCAGACGGACAGGCTACCACCATTCTTCTTCCTTCGGATCTTTCCGGGATCGCAAGCATGGGCGTAGCTCTTGAAGAAGGAATCAAGACCGCAAAGACCGCAAAAGGCGCTCCCGCTAAAGTCGGAGAGTGCATCGCTCCTCATGACGGATACGAGGATTGCCCTCAGTAAGGAATAATGAAATGGTTAATTTAAAAGGCAGGGACCTGCTCAAGATGGCGGATCTTACAACGGAGGAAGTTTTCTATCTCCTTGATCTTGCGGCAGATCTTAAAGATAAAAAAAAGAACGCAGTCTCCGTTGCTGATCGTCATACCGGCAAGAACATCGCACTGATCTTTGAGAAGACCAGTACCAGAACAAGATGTTCATTTGAAGTTGCCGCTCATGATCTCGGAATGCATGTAACATATCTCGATCCTGCGGGATCCCAGATCGGATGGAAGGAATCCATTGCCGATACCGCAAGAGTTCTTGCGGGAATGTTTGACGGTATCGAATACAGAGGATTTGAACAGAGCATTGTAGAGGAACTTGCTTATTATTCCAAGGTTCCCGTATGGAACGGACTTACCAATGAGTCCCATCCCACCCAGATGCTTGCTGATCTCCTTACCATCAGGGAGCACTTCGGACATCTCGAGGGACTGACCCTTTGCTACATGGGTGATGCAAGACTCAATACCGGTAACTCTCTTATGGTTGCATGTGCACTTACCGGAATGAACTGCGTTATCTGTGCTCCCGAAAAGTATCAGCCCGCTGATGAGTATATTCAGAAGGCAAGGGATATTGCGAAGAACACCGGCTCTGAAATAGTTATTACCGATGTTCCCCAGACCGCATCAATGGGCGCCGATATCATCTACACCGATGTGTGGGTATCTCTCGGCGAGCCTGAGGATGTATGGAAGGAAAGGATCGCAGATCTGTCCGCATACCGTGTCGATAAATCAGTTATGGATAATGCAGGCCCCGATGCGATCTTCATGCATTGCCTTCCTTCATTCCATGATCTCGGAACCAAGATCGGCAGGGAGATTGCCGACAAGTACGGTCTTAACGAGATGGAAGTAACCGATGAAGTTTTTGAATCGGCCAATTCACTGGTCTTCGTTGAAGCCGAGAACAGGATGCATACTATCAAGGCAATAATGGATGCCACTCTGTAACAAATGAAAGCTAAGATATTGGAGCTCCTGCGCCGGAATGGTGATTACGTATCCGGCCAGGAGCTTTGTAAAATTTTAAACGTATCCCGCACGGCCGTATGGAAATCCATAAGGTCTCTTGAGGGCGAGGGTTATCACATTGAAGCGGTCCGTAACAAGGGCTACAGACTGATCGAAGATCCGGCACCGGGTGCAGAAGGCAAAACCGCAGACATATACTCCGCACATGAGATCAAGAGCCGCCTGGAGGAAACTTCCGGCGTGAGGGATGTTCTCTTTTTCGAGACGATCGATTCCACCAATTCGGAATGTGCAAGGCGCGCCGAAGCGGGAGAAGACGGTGGGCTTCTTATCGTGAGCGAAGACCAGAGTCTCGGAAGGGGAAGGCGCGGACGCACCTGGGAATCACCGGGCGGCGTTAATGTCTATTTCTCGCTTATGATAAGACCGAAAGTCGACCCGAAGTGCGCACCGATGATGACGCTTCTGATGGCTCTTGCGGTTTGCATGGGAATGGAAAAGATCCATGACGGCAGTGCAAGAAAGGCTCCGAACAGGAAGAGGACTGCGGGCAGGACACCGGATTCACCTCTTATCAAGTGGCCGAACGATATTGTCATCTCCGGCAGGAAGTGCTGCGGCATGCTGACCGAGATGAGCTGCGAAGAAGATTACATAAGGCATGTGGTCATCGGAGTGGGTATCAATGTAAGGCATCAGGATTTTGCGCCTGATATACGTGATACAGCAATATCCCTTGATGATGCCTGGAATATGAAGGTTAAGAGAAGCATTCTGATTGCAGAGATCATGAATGAATTCGGACCGCTTCTTGAGGAGTTTGAAAAAAGGAGTGACCTCGGATTTGTACGGGGGCTCTATCTCGACAGACTTGTTAATGCGGGAAAGAAAGTAAGAGTGCTTAGCCCTTCGGGAGATTATGAAGCGCTGGCACGTGGAATAAATGAAAACGGAGAACTTCTGGTTGAAACGCCGGACGGTGTGATCCATGAGATCAATTCGGGAGAAGTATCCGTAAGAGGAGTGTATGGTTATGTCTGATGAGACCAAAAACTACGAAACTGTAACCGAAGACGAAGGGATTGCTGACGGAAGGATGGTCCTTTGCGCAGCCAATTCATACGATAAGAAATATTATTTTAATCAGAAGTTTGCGAATCTTCCCAGATCGATCCAGGATGACATTCATGTCATATCCGTTCTTTTTACGGAAGACTGCGGCGGAATATTTATGATCTCATTCGATCCCGACGGAGAAGTGTGTCTTCAGAACAGATGTGAGGAAGAAGACATTACCTACGATGAAGTATCCGCAGGACTATTGATAGGACAGATCCGTAAAAACAGAGCGGAGCTCCTTGACTGCCTGAGCGCATATTACAGAATACTGATCCTTAAGGAAGAGCCGACATCCGTTTTGGACGATCTTTCTATAGATACGGGTTTTAAGCTTTGAAGATAGGAAATGTTGAGCTGAAAAACAAATATATCTTAGGTCCCATGGCGGGAGTCACCGATACGGCGTTCAGGATCATCTGCTCCGAACTCGGTGCGGGACTTGTCTGTGCGGAGATGGTCAGTGCAAAGGCCATCTCTTATCATAATAAAAACACGGTCTCGATGCTCATGACCGAAAAGTCGGAACACCCCGTAAGCATGCAGCTGTTCGGATCCGAGCCGGATATACTCGGTGAGGTTACGGCAGGTTTGCAGGATGAGGATTTTGAGATCATAGACCTTAACATGGGATGTCCCGTTCCCAAGGTTGCCGGAAACGGAGAGGGCTCTGCACTTATGAAAGATCCTATTCTTGCAGGCAGGATCTTAAAAGCAATGGTCGATAATTCTCCCCAAAAGCCCGTTACGGTCAAGATCAGAAAGGGCTGGGATTTGAACAGCGTAAACGCCGTGGAGATCGCGAAGATCGCAGAAGATGCCGGCGTTTCGGCAATTGCCGTCCATGCAAGGACAAGGAGCCAGTACTATTCAGGTGAAGCTGACTGGGATATCATCAGACAGGTCAAAGAAGCCGTAAGCGTACCCGTTATCGGAAACGGCGACATAGTTTCTCCCGAGAGTGCAATGAAGATGATGAAAGAAACCGGCTGCGACGGAGTTATGATCGCCCGTGCGACAAGGGGAAATCCCTGGATATTCAGACAGATAGACGATCTGGAAAACGGACGTCCGATTTACATCCCCGACAATGCCGAGAAAAGACGCATCGCAATTAAGCACGCCGACCTTCTTATGAAATATAAGGGTGAATATACAGCAGTCCGTGAGATGAGAGCTCATCTTGCGTGGTATACGCACGGCATGCCCGGTGCATCCAGATTAAGAGGCAGGGTCAGCACTCTGCTTGCAATGGAAGATCTCTACCGTGCCATCGAGGAAATCTTTCCCGTATGAAAATCCTGTTCTACAGATACAACAGCATATGTGAACCCGACTACATACTTGCATTCAAAAAAGCAGGTCTTGAAGTTGCGGAGATCACCGAAGAGATCTACAGGAAAGATATCCCCGGAGAAGAGAGAGTAAGGATCCTTCTTGAAAACATATCTCTTCATCAGCCACTGTTTGTTTTTTCAATAGATTATTTCCCTTTTATTTCGATTGTCTGCGAGAGGGCGGGGATCATCTATGCCGCATTGTCTGTGGACTGCCCCGTTGCGGAAATATACAGTGATAAGATACGCTTATCCTGCAACCGGATCTTCCTGTTCGACCGCGTTCAGTATGACAGCATTAAGGATGAAAATCCCACAGGAATCAGATATATGCCGCTCGGTGCGGCAACGGACAGGCTTGATGCTCTTCCATATCCCGATGCATATGAGTATCCGGTAAGCTTCATCGGATCTCTTTATAACGAGAAGGACAAATATACTTTGCTCAAAGAAAGCGGAAAGCTTCCTAAGGATGCATGCAGTCATATGGATGAGCTCATTTCGGAGCAGCTTAAAGTTCCGGGACTTGATATCATTGAAAAAGGTCTTGCAAAAGAAGACATTAAGGCTTTGAAAGATGCCGATCCTTCATACTATACGGATCCCGGTGCCCTGACTGATATGGACAGGTATGTTGCGGTAAACAACTATCTCGGAAATCATCTGACAAGCTTTGACCGAATAAGAGCTTTGAATCTTCTTGCGGAGAGCCTCCCCGAAGGAAGTGTTCATCTGTTTACAAGATCGGATACCTCACGGATCGATGAGAGGATCACGGTTCACGGCGGCGTGGAATCGCTTAAGGAAATGCCGGAAGTAATCAGGAAATCCTGCATTAACCTGAATCTGACTTCACGTACCATCAGAAACGGTATTCCCCAGAGAGTCTGGGATATAGCAGGATGCGGGGCATTTTGCCTTACTGATGATGTTCCCGCTTTGGATGGTCTTCTCGAATCCGGAAAACACCTCGATACTTTCAGGTCATATGAAGAACTTCCCTCGAAATGTTCATACTATCTGGATGATCAGGACATGCGCGAGACGGTCGCACTTGGCGGATATGAGG
>JAGPFR010000063.1 GCA_018056425.1 Lachnospiraceae bacterium | reverse complement strand
CATGTGGAATAAACTAGTATCCCGCCCGGCCTTAGCATTCTGTATGCATTTTCCAGAATGGTCTTTTGCCTTTCCACGCACGCATTTACATTTTTAACGCTCCACTGCGCTATTGCTTCGGAGTCCTTCCTGAACATGCCCTCACCTGAGCAGGGCGCATCAGCTATGACCACATCAAAATAGCCCTCGAATCTCTCGGCAAGCTTATCCGTGTTTTCATTGGTGACCACGGCGTTCGTAATGCCCATTCTCTCGATATTTCCGGCAAGTACCTCTGCACGCACTTTGTTTATCTCGTTTGCAAAAAGAATACCCTTGCCCGCCATCGCCTGAGCTATCTGCGTAGATTTTCCGCCCGGCGAAGCACAAAGGTCGATCACCCTGAGTCCCTTCCCGCTTTCATTTAACTTTCGGAAGAAGTTGCTTTGAGTCATGACGGCTCCGGGGATCATCGCACCGGGATCCTGAATATAATAAACGCCCGCATCGTGAAAAGGGCGTCTTCCGGGCATGCACTCCCGGTCGTAATAATATCCCGTCTCTTCAAAAGGAATCTGTTCGAGATTCATAAGAGCTTTTATATCCGCAGATCCGGGTGATGTCTTTTTCAGCGGATTTAATCTGAGAGCAGAAACCGCATCCCGGGAAACAGATTCTTCAAGGAGATGATATTTCTCGTCCCCCAACAGTTTCATCATTCTATTTTTGAATTCTTCAGGCAGCATCTGCTTTATTTCCAATTAAGTTTAATGATTTCTCTGCAAAGCACGACATCCGATCCTGTATTTTCATATAAAGCTTCACCCGTACAACCCGGGTCGCTTTCGGATATTCCGCCGCAAATATCTGCTCCGATAAGTTTTTTATCCTGAGTCAGTACCTTTATAAGTCCGATAAGTTCTTCCAAAGAGAGCGTGCCCTGATCCCAGTTTGTTATGCATTCGCTCTGCGCAAGCACATCCTTATCCACCGACAGATAAAGCGGCCGGGGTGAGTCATCATACCCCCTGCCGCGGTACATCCTTCCGGATACATTCCTATCCTTTATGCATATTCCGCAGTCTTCTCCCTCTGCCTCAAAAGAAGCGGGGCCGTACACATATAATGTACCGAGATTGGTATCCTTTTCCAAAACTTCCAGTGCCCAGCTTCCGCAGCTGAGTATGTCTCCGAATCCTGCCCTTTGCATATCGTTATGATTATCGATAAGGATCAGATCATATTTCTCTTTTATAAAAGATGTGAATATCCGGGACATGTAATGGTAGTTCCCGGTGTCTATGAAGTGAATCCCGGATTCGGGAGATGATAGTTCGGATAACCTGCTTCTTATCTCTTCGCAGGCTTCATCCGAACAATACATATTTCTTCCGGAGATATCTGTCATGGAGATCCTGAGCGCAGAGCACTCTTCGCCGAGATCAAGCCTTTGAACCATATCTTCGGGGTATGTTTGATTTAGGTCTGTGATCAGTATCCTGATATCACTCACCTCCGGTTTTTTTGCGGATGATAATAAGCATACTGACAATTATTAATGATACAAGAGTTATCGTCTCGGAAAATTTCCAGAGGAAAGATTCCTTAAACTGCAGCTTGACCGTGCCCGAATATCCTTCGGGGATCATAACCATTACTCGTCCGTCCGTTGCCTGCATGGCAGTGAGTTTTTCTCCTGCGGATGTGAATGCACAGTAACCCTTGTAATACACAACGGGAAATACAAGCGCAGCTTCGCCCGATGCCGTGCTCACCTCCGTAAGCCAGTCGCCTCCTACTCTCGCGTAGGAGATCACATCACATCCTGCGGATGCGGGACACTCTTCATACGAAATGCCTCTTACCCAGGATACGGGAAAGTACAGTTCATCACTTACGATTCCGATCTCCTCACCACTGTTTATGGTAGCGCGTCTGTTTTCGGAGCATGCTCTTGTCTGAAGTATCACTGCGGGAACCAGTGCAAGGATCATTATAAGTGCGGCAAAGATGTATCCGGTTTTTCGGGACACTTTGATCATGCCTGCGATCATAAACGCACCAAGCATGCACGCACATACGGTAGAGATTCCGATATATCTCCAGGAAAACTGCACGCTGTACATAACGTCCCTGAGAAGCCCTCCGGTCTCACCTATCTTCACCCAGGGGAAATACTTACTGGATATAAAAAGGGAAATACCGGAAAAAGCAAACAATAATACTTCTGCCGTAAAAGAGGCAGGAAGCGCAGCTTTGTTTTCTTTGGAACGGATTCTCTTAATAAGCAGCACGCAGAATCTGATTCCCCACGCAGCAAGTATCGCTGTTATCGCAGGACCTATCGCGGTGGGCATTCTGAGAGAATAGTCTATGCCGGATCCGCTTCCCGAAGGGATGAGTTCGAGAAGATCCCTCCATCCGGGATAAAAGCCTCTCATTATATCCGATGAGTCATTGACCAGATATCTGTCCGCAAGCATGTAATCGATCATCGGAACAAGCGTAAATGCGGAAAGACCAAGGAATATCAAAACGGAAAGGATCAGGGTGGTGATATTTCTCTTCCTGACGGTGCGCACTATCAGGATCACTGCACATATCATCAAAAATGCCGCGGCCATCATCGTTGTAAGGATATGGGTCTCCGCAAGGAGTGCCATCGATAATCCGAGAAGGGAAGCATTTCTCAAAATACCCCTTATTCCGGATTCCTTATCATCGCCTCTGTAAATCCTGACAAAACTGCAGATGACAAAAGGAAGAGCTGCCATCGCGGTATATTCACCGGCAGCATCCCTAATATAGACATCCGTAAGTCTGTATACGGACAGCACATAGACAAAACTTGTTATCGCGGCTGCGATCTTTTCACCTTTGAGAAGATCTTTGACGGACAGATACGTTATGATACCCGTTACCGCATTGACCGAGATCACATAAATGTCATATGCGATCCCGAGAGGAACCCCGATATTTACCAGAAATGAAGGCGGATATAAAAACATATCCGGATAAAAAACAGGCATCGCATATCCGGTACCCTGATTCATTACAAAATAGATCCTTGCGGGAAAATAACCCGACTTAAGAGTCTGCGCGAGAGCCGCAAGTCTTCTGAGATGAAAAAGCTTATCCTGATAATCGGGCAGAATATCATAGCCGAAAACAGCCGTAATGCACGACAGGAGCACTCCGGCAGTGACTATGACAAATGCCGTCACGGAATTTCTTTTTGAGGAAGATTTCGTCAATTTGATCCTTCTTTACGTGAATAAACAAATGCTATGAGCATGGGAACTGCAGCAATAAACGGATACATGTACCTGAAGTTAACGCAGGGACCAAGAAGCATCGTAAGCATATAGAAAACAGGATATGCAAAAAGCACGATTCCTTCTTTTTTCCTCTTATATATGCATACGAAAATGCTCAGAACAAGGAGCCAGAAATACAGTGCAGGCTTCATAAGCTGCGAAACGACGGGCCACTCATAATATGCATTTCCGTTTACGACATGTGAATACCAAAGCTCCAATTTGGGAAGATATGAATGCGAAGGGATTCCGTCAGGAACCGCGTCATTGGTCGATGCATTGAATGTGTACAAAAGTCCGAGATCCGTATCGTCACCGACGCCGAGCATCTCGGCATGAGACCTGTCCTCGGTAAACCAATAGCCGATGGTAAGTCCCAGGAACGCATCTATATAATCGTTCGGATATGCCACGCCTATCTTAACGTAATCCTTCAGGAGCTGTCCGTGATTTGTGGTCCACTCTTCGTATCTGTCCCTTGCGGCAACGGATTTGAAGCTGTCCGCGATGGGCTCGAAATAATCACCCCAGCTGTCGTCGGAAATATAACGGTGAAGTATCTCGCTCTGCTCGGGTGTAAGGTTTCCCTCCTGATATTTTACAACTCTTACCATTTGCATTATGGGAACGGAATACATCTCTATTGAAGAGCTGTGGATCGCATTCATGGTATTTCTGATCAGGATCTTGCTTCCGAAGCCTCCGATCACCATCACAAGTGCAAGCGATGCGGTAAGGATCTTCTTTTTCATTCCCTTCTCCGTAATTGCGAATGCGGGAACCAGGAAGATAAGTGCATACATCGCATTACTTCTGAACAGGATGTTTATTACTCCCGTCAGGAAAAATAAAACATAAATTAAAGCCGAGGGCTTTTTGCCCATCTTATCGACGATCAGCAGGATAAATACGAAAAATGCGGTGAAGATGATATCCTTGGTCATGCTTATCGCAAGAACCGGATTAAAAGGAAGAAGTGCAAAACATGCAAGCCAGAACAGCGCGGGAACCTTGCCTGTTTTGGTATACACATACCATATGATGAGGCTCAGGGATGCGGCAAGAAGCATGCTCTGTAAAATCGCAAAAAGGGCCATTCCATAAGCGGGATTACCCAGGGATACTCCGAGCAGATAGAACTGCCTGATAAGAAAAGTATGTGCAAGGGGCTGATATTCAAAAAACCATATATATCCCTTTGCTGCCTCTCCGAGCTGACGGTGAAAATCATAACTCATGATGGCCGGGTAATATGCCAGATATGCGGGAAACCATGCAAGTTCCAGGATCACCCAGGTGATGAGTATAAGAAGGCGGGGCTTTTTGATCTTGAACGAAGTTGATCTGATATCATAAAGCCCTTCGGCCAGTCTGAATACGCGATATGTAACGGGCAGATATAAGAAAGACGATGCAAGGCCGGTGAGAAAAATAAGCCCCTTTCCTTTAAGCCCCGGCGCAGTCATTCCGGAAACCGTGAACTGATATCCCATATCGGTTGCGATACCAAAAAGCGTTCCGAAGATGACAGCGTACTTAAATATCTTACGGGCTTTATCAGAGTCGGACTTTACCAGCAAAACGGTCGAATACTCGGCATAGATAAAAAAGAGTATTACAAATACCGAAAAAAGAGGCCAGATGTCTCCGATAAGCCCCGCGTCCTTAACCGTCTTATACAGTCCGAGTAATCCGAGTCCCGAATAAAGCGCCGTCTTTACCGTTTTATCATTTCTTTTTACAAATTCTCTTATATTCATAGTTTTGATTATAACCTAATACGTAACCAGAACAAAATACAGCCTCCACAGCGATGCTGCAAACAAAACAAAGCTTATAAGGATGCTGCCTTCCTCAATATTTTTTAATCTATTCACCGTAGGCAAAAGCACGCAATAACCTGCGACAAACATAAATATCTCATGAAAAGAAGATATTAAAACCGATGCGGCAAGCAGGGCTGCAGTGATGCACGCATATATGACTGTGCTTTTTTTATTCTCATCTTCTTCGGAAGATACAGATAAAATAACCCATACATAGAAAACCGCGATAAGTAATGTCGGAATATATCCAAGCATTCCGTATAAAGAAGCCCTAATGCCTTCGCTCTCCCTTCCTGTAAAAGAAGTGATCAGGATATCGGGACGGACAAGTTTGCAAAGTGATACCCCGCTCATCATAAAGACCACGGCTTCTTTTACACCCGCTTTGAAGATCATAACGGGAGCTGCGATCAAGGCACCGGTAAGTATGACAACAAGCAGATCCACGATAATATCCCAGGCAGTTCTTGTAAGTGCTCCTGTCTTAAGGAAGAACAGATATCCGGCACCGGTCGCAGTGACGGTGTTATGAATCGACAGCAAAATAAGGGAAGCTGTTAAAACACCCTCAAAAGATATCAATGTATTCTGAAATTTTCGGTTTTTCAAAATCTCAGTCATATTCAGATAACCGTAAACATGATCAGCAGTGATGCGCTCAGTGCCAATATACTCAAAATTCCGATTGCTTTCTTTTCATTCTTATCATCAATTCCGCATATAAGGGATGCAGCACAGATCTCAATAAGCACACATGTGCCGAATGCGGCGCGGTCGGGATAGTGAGGGGATGCGATCATAGCCCCGTATGAAAGTACCGCACCGGAGATGACAAACCAAAAGCCGGCGGAAATCTTTGCATCCGAATACTTCCTGTACAGGATGAAACTAGCCGCAAGGATCAAAAGGGCGGGGAACATATATGCCCCGAGTCCTTTGAGCATCTGCAAAAGCCTGTCGGGAAGAGTAAGTGCAAGATCCTCCGTAGAATCACTTTTTCTAATAAAGTTGCCGGGAGCAAGTATGCATATTACGGAACCAACCAGAGCAAAGAAGGTTCCCTCTATCATCTGAACCAGCCTGTGACCTTTGACCGAACCTTTTTTATAAGCGGTATAGGTTATGGCAGCAGCGATAAGAAATGCCGAAGGCCCCATGTTCTCGGTACTCCATCCGGTGATAAGTCCCAGTGGGATCATAAAAAGCCCGGAACCGGGAATATCCTTTTTGTCAGGGTCAAGAACCCTTAAATAGACAATATAGAAAGCAAGTATCCAGACCGAAGAATAAACATAGTTTGCACAGCCCGCCTGCCAGAGCATGCTCATTCTGAAATTGGGGCAGCATGCTATGAGAAGCCCGAGCATCATCGAAGGAAGAGCGATCTTTTCGGATAAGGATAAGTCCTCTTCCGGTTTCTTACGCACAGATATGAGACGAGCAAGATAGCTCATCTCAAGGACAAGCACAAGGGTCATTAAGGTATTGATAATATCCGCACCTCTTTCTCCGCACATCAGCGAAAGCTGGAGAAAAGCGTGGGTAATGGATCTTCCGCCCCAGTTGAGGTAATGCCATACCTGGGATTCGATCACATCCCCGAATCCCCTCAAAGGTTCATCCGTGGCAAGATTTGTGGAATACCAGAAATCATCCATCATGAAAGGAACTTTTACATTGGCTGCAAAGAGCATACAAACAGCCGCGACCAACAATAAACTTATTGCGATCGCGGCTGCAACCTTATGATTTTTTGATACGGCTGTTTCTTTCATATCTTACGTTTTCTGCAATTTATTGTATGCAGATTTATTATAAGATATCGGGGCAAAAAGTCAAAAATCAAAGGATCAGTAATATTCGTAGTAGTCATCCCCATATATATAATATTCATCTTCACCGGAAAATCTGTATTCCTCATATCCGAGTTCATCCAGAAGACCGACCGAGCGTGCGTCCTCCTCGGTAAGATATATATTCATGGTATATATCCAGTATGAGTCTTCGTCCCGTGAGTCGGATACATAGTACTGGCACTCAAGGCAGTACACATATTCAAGATTTATCATTTCAAGATAATCCAGCGAGTAGTTTTCCTTGAAATCCTCAACGGTTGCATCAAAGATTTCTTTTGTCACATCCGCGGGAAGCTCAAAATCACTGTATCTGGTGCTGATCCTGATAGACTTGGGATATCCGAGTCCGCCACATCTTAAGGGATAGCAGTTTTCCATAAATCCGGGAATCTCAATAACCTCTGCCATTACATCCCTGTCAAATACCTGATAGCTTCTCCTGAAGTTAAATCCGGATCTTTGCTCTACGTCAATATCGAAATACTCTGTGGGATGATCCCTGGCAGAATCGGGAAGATACTCCATGGTTCCGGTAAGGGGATCGAACAGATAAGCATCATCATATTTCCAAATAACTCTCTGTGCGGTAATGATATCGTACGCAACATTTGCCGGAATATCAAAGCCCATGGTATTGTCGGGATAATCATCCATCCGGTATCTTTCCATGATAAGGCCTTCATGTTCGGGATCTCTGACAAAGCCCGATCCGTCCGAACCCATTGAATAAATAGATGAATCAACCCTCGCTGTTTCGATACTGCCTTCGGAAATCACACGTTTATCAAATCCGGTCAGATCGAACAGGAATATTATGAGTATGGCTTCCGCAACCAGAACAAGAACTATCATCTGCTTCCAATGGGAAAAGAATCCCTTGAAAGATCTGGAGTGTACCATGTCGATAACTCCGAAGGTGACGGCGCAGAATACGGCCGCGAAAACAATCTGCCATACCATCAGAGCCCTGGCATCAATATAGAATATCTCTTCGATCAGTTCCGCAACAATAAGGCCTCCCAAAACGGCGTTGATGCAGCGGATACACAGTCTGTATTTCTTGTTGGATACTCCGCTTTCGGATTCCTCACTCTTTCTCTTAATATACAGGCTGTATGCAATAATCAGATTAACAATGGCTACGATTATTGTGGCAACAAGTACCAAATAAAAAGATGCTTCCGAACCGAATGCTCCCGCTATTCCTGCGGGATTGCTTACAGAACCGCCGGCAGCTATTATAGCTCCGAGATATCCTCCCGATACGGGTGCCGATACCCAGCATATCTGCTCCATTGAAAACGGAAGATCCACAAAAGTGTCAAAGTTGTTCTGGCAAAGAACTATGATCAATCCATAAGTAAGAATAAGGTCAAAACCGATAAACGCTGCATTAAGAAGCGCATTGAATATGGTTCCTGATAAAACTACCGCAAGGACCACAAGATTAAGCACGCATCCGAAGCAAAGTGCCGATCCGATCAAAATAAAGAACGCACTTTTGAAAATGGCGGGGCCGAATCCGTATGAAGCAGCCCTTACCAGCATGATACCTGTGGTTAAGATAGTTGAAACAAGCTGGGGGACAAACCAGATGAGCCAGTTGTTGTAATAAATACTGTCAAACTGTTTTCCTCTGGTAACGGGTACGGAATTGACCATATCGGTCATTCTTCTGTTAAACAGGTGTCTGTATCCTCCGATTCCGACGATCAGCGCACCGACTATGGCGATCACGATCATTATTACGGGAAGATAAGAACCGGTCATCTGCTCAACCGCATACTGCATCGCTTTTTGCCTGTTTGCGAGTGCTTCATCCCCATAATAGTAAAAGGACTGTGCCTCCACATTGGAGAACTTCATAAGTGCGGCAACAGGTCCGAACAACAATTGTACAAAGGATGAAAGAACAAGCATCCATCTGCGGTGTTTGAGATCTTCTCTCATAAGGCCGAGTAATGTGATTTTATTTTGCGATTTCTGCGAAGTCATAACCCAGCACCTCCGTTTCACTTATAAAGATTTCTTCAAGAGTAAGAGGCAGAACCTCGTAGAATATCGGAAGCTGAGATGTGATCACGGTTTCAACCTCCGTCCTGAGTCCCCTTATCGTAAGAGTGATAAGCGATCCTCTGTGTTCCTCGGCAATAACTTTGCAGTTTGCCCTGACCGCATCCAGCGAAGCCTGATCCCTGAATACAACCTGAACCTTGAATATCTCAAGTTTCATATCTCACAGATCCTTGGACAGGATGACGCCGCCTTTGTGAAGAAGAGCGACGAATTCGCAGATATCTTCAAGCTCTCTTAAGTTGTGTGATGCTATTACCG
>JAGPFR010000062.1 GCA_018056425.1 Lachnospiraceae bacterium | reverse complement strand
GTCAAGAACATTAACGATCTTGCTCCTACCATTCGTAAAGCATTCAAGATCGCAAAGACCGGCCGTCCCGGTCCCGTTCTCGTAGATATTACCAAGGATGTGACCGCAGCTGTCTGCGATTACGAGCCCGTTAATCCCGCAGAACCCGAGAAGGTCATCAAGTTTTGTGACAATGATCTTACCAAAGTGGCAGAGATGCTTTGCAAAGCCAAGAAGCCTTTCATATATGTAGGCGGCGGTGCCATCATTTCGGGTGCTTCCGAGGAGGTTGCAGAACTTGCAGAGCTTCTTGATGCCCCCGTCTGTGATACTCTTATGGGCAAGGGTGCATTTGACGGTCACTCAAAGCGTTATACCGGAATGATAGGTATGCACGGAACCAAGGCTTCAAACCTCGGTGTAACCGAATGCGATCTTCTTGTTGCACTCGGTGCCAGATTCTCTGACCGTGTTATCGGCAATCCCAAGAAATTTGCCGAAGGTGCAAAGATCGTTCACATCGATGTCGATGCTGCCGAGATCAGCAAGAATATTTGTGTGGATGCTTCACTTGTCGGAGATCTTAAGACAACACTTCAGAAGCTCAATCCTCTTATCACCAAGCAGAATCATTCCGATTGGATGAACAGGATCGAAGAGCTTAAGACCAAATATCCTCTCGGCTATGATGAGAGCAAGCTTACATGCCCTTATATCATTTCCGAGATTGACCGCATCACCGAAGGAAAAGCAGTCATCACTACCGATGTCGGACAGCATCAGATGTGGGCAGCTCAGCATTATCTTTACTCCAAGCCCAGAACATTCCTTTCATCCGGCGGTCTCGGTACCATGGGTTACGGACTCGGAGCATGTATCGGTGCCCAGGTCGGCCGTCCCGATGATATCTGTATCAACATTGCAGGTGACGGATGTTTCAGGATGAACATGAATGAACTTGCAACCGCTTCCAGATATAATATTCCCATCATTCAGGTTGTTATCAATAACCATGTACTCGGTATGGTCCGTCAGTGGCAGACTCTTTTCTACGGAAAGAGATATTCCCAGACCGTTCTGAATGATGCCGTTGACTTCTGTAAAGTTGCGGAAGGCCTCGGATGTAAGGCTATCAAGGTGACCAGAAAGGAAGAGGTTGAACCCGCACTTAAGGAAGCAATTGCCTCCAAGTGCCCCGTTCTTCTCGAGTGCATCATTGAAGAAGATGATAAGGTATTCCCCATGGTTCCCGCAGGAAAGCCTTTAAGCGAAGTATTTGACGAAAAGGATATGAAAGAAGATTAAGTATGTCCTCCCTCAAAGAAAAGCTTTCAAATAATAAAAAGAAGATAATATGCATCTTTGTTATCATCGCCCTGCTTTTGGCCGTATATATCGGAACCGCGTTTTATTACAAAAACAGATTCCTTCCCAACACATGGATAGGGGATGTTTATTGTACCGGCAGAAGTACCCAGGCAGTTGCATATGATCTCAAAGAAAAGATAGTAATACCCGATATCAGGATAAGCTGGAATGATGAAGGCTTTGAAGATTCATATATTAAGCCCGAAGATATATCTTACAGCTATAACCTGACTTCATCGGTCATTAAGGCGGTTGAGTCACAAAACATTTTCTCATGGCCTGTTTGTCTGTTTACGAAACAGACATTGCAGCTCGAACCTGTCATTGATTTCTCTGAAGATCAGTTAAGAAGCAGATTTTCACAGCTCGAAAGAGTAAGAACCGAAATTGCCGAAGCACCGGAATACTCCGTCAGGTTTGATTATGAGAGCGGATATTATGTTTATGATAACCATGCCGGAAGACTTGATACCGATAAGGCGCTTCAGGCGCTTTCCGATATTCTGAAAAGCGGAAGATTATCTCTGTCTTTGGATGAATCATATTACTATGATGCGCCCTATAGCTCAGATGAAAATGCAAGCATAGCCGAATGGGATGATTTATCAAAGTTTCTCAGTACCGACCTTGTCTATGATATGGGCGCCGAGAAGATCGTTTTCGACTCGGGAGTAATGAGTTTTCTTATAGAGACCGGAAGAGATCATGATCCTGTTAAGGATGAAAACGGATCTTACATCATCGATGATGAAGCTGTTTCCGAATGGATCGATGATCTGTGCTCGGCATACAATACTTACGGTCTGGACAGGGAATTTGTCACATCGACCGGTAAGACCGTTATGATACCTGCCACATACAGCAATTACGGTACCGAGCTGGATCATGATGCCGAATTGAGATTCTTAACTTCTTATCTTCATTCAGACGAACCGTGGGATGGGACAGCCGATAATCATATTCCCGAATACAATGTTGAAGCAACAGTAAGAGGACTTAATGATATCGGGGATACATTCGTTGAGGTGGATCTTGCTGACCAGTACATGTATTATTACAAAAACGGTGAACTGATCATGGAGACGGATATAGTTTCCGGAGATATACCGAAAGGCTGGACCACACCGAGAGGAGTATTTGCAATATACGGCAAATACACCGACCAGTATCTTTACGGCAAGGATTATATAGATTTCGTATCATACTG
The DNA here is from genome assembly GCA_018056425.1 of Lachnospiraceae bacterium. Classification (GTDB taxonomy): domain Bacteria; phylum Bacillota; class Clostridia; order Lachnospirales; family Lachnospiraceae; genus AC2028. The sequence goes on along the minus strand of JAGPFR010000062.1, from coordinate 7,199 downwards.
GATGCCTTATTTCAGAGGCTACGGACTCCACGATTCCGACTGGAGAGACGAGTGGGGCGGTGATATCTATACATACGACGGTTCTCACGGATGCATCAATATGGATAAAGAGCCGGCCAGGGTAATCTTTGAAAACATAGAGATAGGCACTCCGGTAGTTGTTTATGATTATTAAGTTGACTTAGAAGTCCCAAGAGTATATTTTTAGATAAGTGAATTTTTATTCATTGAGGTTAGACGAAAGCAAAAGTTTTCGCTATCATAAATTCTAATTCGCTGATGCGACATAATTTAGGAGGAAGAGAAATGTCAAGAGTTTACAATTTTTCGGCAGGCCCTGCGGTTTTGCCCGAAGAAGTACTGAAGGAAGCTGCAGAGGAGATGCTTGATTATAAGGGATCAGGCCAGTCCGTAATGGAGATGAGCCACAGATCCAAGGTGTATGACACCATTATCAAGGAAGCTGAAGCTGATCTTCGCGAACTCATGAATATTCCCGATAACTATAAGGTACTGTTCCTTCAGGGCGGTGCATCCCAGTTCTTCGCTGAAGTTCCCATGAATATGATGAAGAACAAGAAGGCCGGATACATCATCACCGGTCAGTGGGCTAAGAAGGCATTCCAGGAAGCTAAGATCTACGGTGAGGCAGTTGAGCTTGCTTCATCCGCTGACAAGACCTTCAGCTATATCCCCGATTGCTCCGATCTTCCCATCACCGATGACATGGACTATGTCTACATCTGTGAGAACAATACCATTTACGGTACCAAGTATAAGACCCTTCCCAACACCAAGGGCAAGATCCTTGTTTCCGATGTTTCCTCCTGTTTCCTTTCAGAGCCTGTTGACGTAACCAAGTATGGTGTGATCTACGGCGGCGTTCAGAAGAATGTCGGACCTGCAGGCTGTGTTATCGCTATTATCAGAGAAGATCTCATCACTGATGAGTGCCTTCCCGGAACTCCCACCATGCTTAAGTGGAAGACTCAGGCAGACAACGATTCCCTTTACAACACCCCTCCCTGCTACACCATCTATATCTGTGGCAAGGTATTCAAGTGGCTCAAGAGAAACGGCGGCCTTGAGGAGATGAAGAAGAGAAACGAAGAGAAGGCTAAGATCCTTTATGATTTCCTTGATTCTTCCAAGCTTTTCAAGGGAACTGTCGTAAAAGAAGACAGATCTCTCATGAATGTTCCTTTTGTTACCGGTAACGAAGAGCTTGATGCTAAGTTTGTCAAGGAAGCTACCGAGGCAGGATTCGTTAACCTCAAGGGTCACAGAACCGTTGGCGGTATGAGAGCATCCATCTACAATGCTATGCCTAAGGAAGGTGTAGAGAAGCTTGTTGAGTTCATGAAGAAGTTCGAGGCTCAGAACGCATAAGCAGCCTCTTTGAAAGGAGTATTCAGATGTTTAAGATCAATTGCCTTAATCCCATTTCACAGGTAGGACTTGCAGATCTTACCGGTGATTTCCAGATAACCGACAAGACCGAGGAGGCAGAAGGAATCCTTGTAAGAAGTGCAGCAATGCACGATATGGATCTTCCCGATTCTCTTCTTGCAGTAGCAAGAGCCGGTGCCGGCGTCAACAACATTCCTCTTGATAAGTGCGCTGAGAAGGGTATTGTTGTTTTCAATACTCCCGGTGCAAATGCTAACGGCGTTAAAGAGCTCGTTCTTGCAGGTATGCTTCTTGCAGCAAGAGATATCGTTGGCGGTATCGAATGGTGTAAAGAGAATGCTTCCGATGCTGATATTGCAAAGACTGCCGAGAAGCAGAAGAAAAATTACGCAGGTACCGAGATCGCAGGCAAGAAGCTTGGTGTAATCGGACTCGGTGCGATCGGTGTTAAGGTTGCCAACGCAGCTCAGCATCTCGGAATGGAAGTATACGGATATGATCCTTATCTTTCCGTTAACGCAGCCTGGAATCTTTCCAGAAGCGTACATCATGTAGAGAAGGTTGAAGAGATCTACAAAGAGTGTGATTATATCACGATTCATGTACCTCTTCTTGATTCAACCAAGGGAACCATTAACCGTGAAGCTATCTCCATGATGAAGGACGGAGTTGTTGTAATCAACTATGCAAGAGATCTCCTTGTATCCGAGACCGATATGCTTGAGGCTCTCAAGAACGGTAAGGTAGCAAGATACGTAACGGATTTCCCCAACCCCACCACTGCAGGACAGCCCGGTGTTATCCTTACTCCCCATCTCGGAGCAAGTACCGAAGAGTCCGAAGACAACTGCGCTAAGATGGCAGTTGCGGAGATCATGGATTATCTCAACAACGGAAATATCAGAAATTCCGTAAACTATCCCGCACTTGATATGGGTATCTGTGACAAGAAGGGAAGAGTAGAGGTATTCCATAAGAATCAGGCAAACATGATCACTCAGTTCACCGCAGTTATCGGTGCAGAGAAGATCAACATCTCCGATATGATGAACAAGTCAAAGGGAGATTATGCAGTAACCATGCTTGATCTCGATGATGCTCCCACTCCTCAGCTTGTAGAGAAGCTTTCCGCAGCCGAAGGCGTTATCCGCGTAAGAGTAGTAAAGGGATAATTGAAATCTTACAGATACATTAACGGGTGTGCTTAATGCACACCCGTATTTTTGTAAAAAAGAGCAGACGCAGATGTCTGCTCATGAACGTCTTATTTTTTTATCACTGTCATCGAGATCTTTGAGTGAATCCTGAAGCTTTTGTTCCATCTCTGTTGCGGCTTCACTTGCAAGATCCATATATTCGATGAAAATATCACTGAGGGATTTATCCTGTTCCTCGCCGATCTCTTTCATGATCGGGGTAAGCTTTTCAAGCTGGTATGAAATTGGAGTGTGCTGAGGGTCGATATCGGGCATTACAGCTTCAGCATATTCATTGATTCTTTTGAGCATTGCTCTTTGTTCTTCGGTCATGATTGCCCCCTACGGATTAAATATACATTTCTACTTTTTATCAAGTGCATTATAGCACTCATAAACTTGTTTGTGTTAGCGTATAATGCTAAAATAATCATTGATTTTTGCAAAATAATCCTATAACGATTTCTATAAAAACGGAGTAAAATAATGGCAGACGTAAGACCTTTTAATGCATACCGCCCCCGCAAAGGAATGGAGTCTTTGATAGCGGCTCTTCCTTATGACGTATATAACAGAGCGGAGAGCTCAGAGATTGTTAAGGCTAATCCCGAATCCTTTCTTGCAATAGACAGGGCCGAGACTCAGTTTTCCGATGATGTGGATACATACGATCCCAGAGTTTACGAGAAAGCAAGGGATATGATCCGCGAGAGGATTGATGACGGCCGCTTTGTTCAGGATGAAGGAGCTCCGGGATATTATCTTTATGAGCTTACGATGGACGGACGTGTTCAAAACGGTATCGTTGCATGTGCATCGATCGATGATTATATGAACGGTGTGATCAAGAAACATGAGAACACCCGTGCAGATAAGGAAGTTGACCGAATAAATCATGTTGATAAGACCGGATTCCAGACAGGTCCTATTTTCCTGGCATACAGACATAACGATACCCTTGCTTCGGTTATTGAAGCCGTTAAAAAGGGAGAGGCCGACTGCGATTTTACTTCCGATGACGGAATCAGACACAGAGTTTTTTCCATCAATGATCAGGATAAGGTTAGTACGATCCGCGATGCTTTTTCCAAAACCGATGCTCTTTATATCGCGGACGGTCATCACAGATGTGCATCTGCCGTCAAAGTAGGACTTAAGAGAAGAGAAGAAAATCCGAGATTTACCGGGGATGAGGAGTTTAACTATTTCCTGAGTGTTATTTTCCCGGGAGATGAGCTTAAGATCCTTGATTATAACAGAGTTATCAAAGACTTAAACGGTCTTTCCGAAGTTCAGTTCTTTAATGAGGTTATCGACAGGTTCGAAGTATGTGATGCCAAAAAGCACTATTCTCCCGAAGATAAGGGTTTGTTCGGAATGTATATCAGCGGAAAGTGGTATAAGCTCAGAGCTCATCACGATATCAAATCCGACGATCCCGTTAAGGGACTTGATGTATCGGTACTTCAGGACGGACTTCTCGGCCCCGTGCTAGGTATCGGGGATCCCAGAACCGATAAGAGGATTGACTTTGTAGGCGGCATCAGAGGCCTCGGGAAACTCGAGAAGAGATGCTCCGAAGATATGCAGGTTGCCTTTTCAATGTTCCCAACATCGATAGATGAGCTTTTCAAAGTAGCTGACGAAGGTTTGCTCATGCCACCCAAATCAACATGGTTTGAGCCCAAGCTCCGCAGCGGATTGTTCTTACATAAGATCGACTAAATCTTTCATTAAGGGGTTGATGATATGAATAAGAGACTTTATAAGCTTATGGACTGGGCATTTATCGAAGAGGTTATCTATTCGGAGTGTTCACATCCTCAGGATCTTCTAGGACCTCATGCAAAAGGACAGACTACACTTCTGCAGGCTTTTTTTCCGGGCGCGGAATCTGTAGTTGTTAAATGGAAGGACAGGGGAGAACCCGGCAAACCTTCCGAGACCGAAATGGAAGTTGCGGATGACGACGGATTTTTTGCACAGCTTCTTCCTACCAAAGATCCCGGGATCTACAGCTATGTAGTCACTTATGAAGAAAGACAGGCCGGAGGAAAGACTCTTAACAAAAAAGTATTAAGATGCGGTGATCCTTACAGGCACACAAATCTTCTGGATGAAAAAAACGTTGCCAGGTTCATTGAAGGCAAATGTCTCAATGCTGCCGATTTTCTCGGTTCTCATTTTATGGAACATGACGGCGAGGAGGGAACTCTTTTTGCCGTATATGCACCTAATGCAATGAGAATCAGTGTTGTCGGGGACTTCAATTCCTGGGACGGAAGGCTCCATCAGATGTGCAAGAGAGAAGATTCTGGTATCTTCGAACTCTTTATTCCAGGAGTCAAACCCGGTGACAAGTATCAGTACGAGATCAAATTTAAAAACTATGACATCTGCAGAAAATCTGATCCTTATGCTGACGAAATGATCATTGAAAACGGACTTGTTTCCGTTGTATCGGATAGTGACTCGTCAGCTGATTGCAGATCTCTGACCGGTAAAAAGGGTGTCGACAAGAACTCCGCTCTTTGTGTATATCAGATAAATCCTTATGACTATGTAAATGAAGTCTCATCTGCGTTTGTCAAAATTACTTCCGAAGTTCCCCCTGTATGTGAACGATCGGGTTTTACCCATGTATGCATAGGCAATGTTCTTACTTCATCCCAGTGCATGACCGAGAAGTGCATATCATTTTATGCCGTTGATAAGAGACTTGGTTCTTCGGATGAACTTAAAACTCTTGTCAATACTCTCCATGATGCAGGTATAGGTGTCATCTTTGACTGGGTTCCTTCGTATTTTGCTCATGATGAAGGAGGACTTGTTCTTTTCGACGGAACAGGTCTGTATGAGCATATTGACCCCAGACAGGGTTATGCAGCCGACATAGATGCGTGTCTTTTTAACTACTCATCAAATACCGTTTCCAATTTCCTGATGTCTTCCGGATTCAGACTCGCCGATAGTTTTGGTGCGGACGGAATAAGAATGTGCGGTATTGCAAGAATGCTCTACCTTGATTACAGCAAGAGCGAGTGGGTTCCCAATATCTACGGCGGTAACGAGAACCTTGATGCGATCTCTTTTATCAAAGACTTTAATACCCGTATTAAGTCCAAGTATCCCGGAATGATCCTTATAGCAGAGGATTCTTCGCTTCATCAGGGTATCACCGATCCTGTTTCGGAAAACGGACTGGGATTTGATTATAAGTGGAATGAAGTTTTCTTCGATGATTTCAGGAATTTCATCTGTATGGATCCTTTGTACAGAGGACAAAATCTCCATCTGCTTCCCGATGAACTTACATATGCATTCGTTGAAGACTTTATCCTTCCTTTTGCGGGAAGGGAGAAGACCTCCGAGATCGGTAAGATCTATGACCTGCTTCCCGGCGATGATTCCATGAAAGAAGCTCAGATGAAACTGTGTGCGGGCTATTTATATGCACATCCCGGTAAGAAAGTTATCGGATCTGCAGATGAGATCACAGGTAAGCTCCTTAAGGATCTGAACGATCTTTATGACAGGGAACCTACTCTAAACAGGAATGAATATGATCCGGCTAATTTCGAATGGCTGAGTAATATGAATGCCGACCAGGCCTGCATATCTTTTGTCAGAAAGACGGACGATCCCGAAGATATGCTTGTATTTATCGCCAATTTCTCCGGAATCGAGCAGTCATTTGCAACCGGCGTTCCCTATGAGGGAAAGTATAAAGAGATCTTCACAACCGATGATAAGGCGTACGGCGGATCTTCATCCGTATCAAAGACTGTCAGAAAGGCGACGGATAAGAGAATGGACGGAAGAACGCAGTCCATATCGGTTAAGATAAGGCCGCTCAGCATGATCATCATGAAGTTTATTCCTTATACCGAGGCAGAACTCGAGAAAGTTATCGAGCAGAGGATAAGGAATTATACTCCCATCAAAAAGAGTAAGAAGTGATCCTTAAATCCGACTTGATTTTTAATGCCCGTATCTATATAATCAGACAAGTGTGGAACCGCGGAAAGGTTCCGCAAACGCCGGAATGGCTCAGTTGGTAGAGCGACGCATTCGTAATGCGTAGGTCAGGGGTTCGAGTCCCCTTTCCGGCTTAAAGCCCGATATCGGATAACCGGTAACGGGCTTTTTTTATGCCCTGACATCATAAAAACAAAATAAGTAAAAATATAACGTTTTCCTAAGGGTTTAATGCAAATTTTTGTGTTGACAATGAAGGTTAAATTGCCGAAAATATATAAGATTATATTTAAAGGAAAAGGTGGCATTATGGCACAATTATGGGGCGGAAGATTTACCAAACCCACCGATGAAAAAGTATATGCTTTTAATGCATCCGTTAATTTTGACAAGAGGATGCTTAAGCAGGATGTCTGCGGAAGTATTGCTCATTCGGCAATGCTTGCAAAGCAGGGAATAATATCCGAAGAAGACGGTAAGGTTATTGCTGAGGGACTTGAAGGCATTTATGCCGATGTTTTATCCGGAAAGCTCGAGATTACCGATCAGTATGAGGATATTCATTCTTTTTGCGAAGCTGTTCTGACGGAAAGAGTCGGAGATGCAGGCAAGAGA
>JAGPFR010000021.1 GCA_018056425.1 Lachnospiraceae bacterium | reverse complement strand
CCTTCATATCAAGTCCGAGTGACTGGAGCTCCTTAAGAAGGACTTTGAATGATTCGGGATACCTGCTGCAGGTACGTTCTGGCCTTTGATGATTGCTTCGTAGGTCTTGACACGTCCGAGAATATCATCGGACTTAACGGTCAGGATCTCCTGGAGAGTATAGGATGCACCATATGCCTCCAGAGCCCAAACTTCCATTTCTCCGAAACGCTGTCCGCCGAACTGTGCCTTACCGCCGAGAGGCTGCTGTGTAACAAGGCTGTACGGGCCGGTAGAACGTGCGTGGATCTTATCATCAACCAGATGGTGAAGTTTAAGGTAATGCATGTGTCCGATGGTTACGGGGCCGTCGAAGTACTCACCGGTACGTCCGTCACGGAGACGAACCTTACCGTCCGCATTGATGGGAACTCCTTCCCAAAGCTTACGGTGATCTCTGTGCTCGGAGAGATACTCATATACTGCCTTGTCGAGATCTGCCTTGTGAAGGGATGAGAAATCACCCTTTCCGTTTTCTACCCAGGTCTCATACTTCTTGCCGTACTTATCGGGATCTTCGCTCTTCTTCTCCCATTCCTTGACTTCTTTCTCATCGAAAGGAAGATTTACATAGTCATTGGCGAGCTTAAGAGTTGCTGTGATATCCGCCTCGGTAGCTCCGTCGAAAATAGGAGTAGCTACATTGAATCCGAGTGCCTTCGCTGCAAGGGACAGATGAATCTCAAGGACCTGTCCGATGTTCATACGGGAAGGAACGCCCAGAGGATTGAGTACGATATCAAGAGGTCTTCCGTTGGGAAGGAAAGGCATATCCTCTACGGGAAGTACGCGGGAAACGACACCCTTGTTTCCGTGACGACCTACCATCTTATCACCGACAGAGATCTTTCTCTTCTGTGCGATATAAACTCTTACCGACATATTTACTCCGGGTGAAAGCTCATCGCTGTTCTCCTTGGTAAATACCTTGGTATCGATAACTGTTCCATACTCTCCGTGAGGAACCTTAAGGGAAGTATCCCTTACTTCTCTTGCCTTCTCACCGAAGATTGCGCGCAGCAATCTCTCCTCTGCGGTAAGCTCGGTCTCTCCCTTGGGAGTAACACGTCCTACAAGAATGTCACCTGCTCTTACCTGAGCACCGATACGGATGATTCCGCGCTCATCAAGATCCTTGAGTGCTTCCTCACCTACACCGTGAACATCACGGGTGATCTCTTCGGGTCCGAGCTTGGTGTCACGGGCTTCTGCCTCATACTCCTCAATGTGGATTGAGGTATATACATCTTCACGAACAAGACGCTCTGAGATAAGAACAGCGTCCTCATAGTTATAACCTTCCCAGGTCATGAATCCGATAAGAGGATTCTTACCGAGTCCGAGCTCTCCGTGATAAGTGGAAGGACCGTCGGCGATAACTTCGCCCTTGAAGATCTTCTCACCCTTATCAACGATGGGTCTCTGGTTATAGCAGTTGCCCTGGTTGGAACGTGCAAACTTGCTTACTTTATATTCAACATCGGTTCCGTCATCGTTCTTAACCTTGATAACAGTGGAATCAACGTATGTAACGGTTCCGTTCTCTTTAGCGACAACACAGACACCTGAGTCGACCGCGGTCTTAACTTCCATACCGGTTCCTACTGCGGGAGCATCGGTGGTCATGAGAGGCACTGCCTGTCTCTGCATGTTCGATCCCATCAGCGCACGGTTAGCGTCGTCGTTCTGAAGGAAAGGAATAAGTGCGGTTGCAACAGAGAAGACCATCTTAGGCGATACGTCCATGTAATCGAAACGTGCCTTGGGATATTCCTGGGTCTCATCTCTGTGACGTCCGGAAACGTACTTCCTAACGAAGTGGCCTTCCTCATCGAGCCGCTCGTTAGCCTGAGCTACGTAGTAGTTATCCTCTTCGTCTGCAGTCATGTAAACAACGGTATCGGTAACTCTGGGGTTCTCAGGATCGGTCTTGTCAACCTTTCTGTAAGGAGCCTCTACGAATCCGTACTCGTTGATACGTGCATAGCTTGCGAGTGAGTTAATAAGTCCGATGTTGGGACCTTCGGGGGTCTCAATGGGACACATTCTTCCGTAGTGTGAATAGTGGACGTCACGGACTTCGAATCCTGCTCTGTCTCTTGAAAGACCGCCGGGTCCGAGTGCGGAAAGACGTCTCTTGTGAGTAAGCTCACCGAGAGGGTTATTCTGGTCCATGAACTGAGACAGCTGTGAAGATCCGAAGAACTCCTTGACTGCTGCGGTTACGGGCTTGATATTGATAAGGCTCTGAGGAGTAACGTCCTCAGCGTCATGTGTGCTCATTCTCTCTCTTACAACACGCTCAAGTCTGGAGAGACCGATGCGGTACTGGTTCTGAAGGAGCTCACCTACGGCTCTGATACGGCGGTTTCCGAGATGGTCGATATCATCATCGTGTCCGATGCCGTACTCAAGGTGCATGTTGTAGTTGATGGATGCGAAAATATCATCCTTGGTAATGTGCTTGGGAACGAGTCTCTGAACATTACCTCTGATGGCACGTGAGAGCTCTTCGGGATCGTCTCCGTAAGTGTCGAGGATCTCTCTGAGAACAGGATAATAAACTCTCTCCTTGATTCCGAAATCCTTGGGATCGCAATCAACGAAGTGAGACAGGTCTACCATCATGTTGGAAAGGACTCTCTCGTTCTTCTCTTCGGTCTGGATCACTACATACTCAACAGCGGAATCCTGAATGGTATCTGCAAGATCTGCAGTTACGGTGGTTCCTGCGGTTGCGATGACTTCACCGGTAAGAGGATCGATTACATCCTCTGCAAGGATGTGATCTCTGATACGGTTCTTGAGAGCCATCTTCTTATTGAACTTATAACGTCCCACTCTTGCAAGGTCGTATCTCTTGGGCTCGAAGAAAAGTCTTCTCAGATCGTTCTCGGCGTTCTCTTTATTAATGATGTCGCCGGGGCTGATCTTCTTATATAATTCGTGAAGTCCGCCTTCATAGCTTCCCTCGGGGTTCTCGGGAGTGATGGATGCGTCCTTCTTAAAGGTCTCTTCAAGTTTGATCTCTTCGCCGAATTTCTCGATGATCTCGGTGTTTGTACCGAGTCCGAGAGCACGCAAAAGAATGGTCACAGGAACCTTACGAGTCCTGTCGACACGAACATAGAATACATCATTGGCATCGGTCTCATACTCAAGCCATGCACCACGGTTGGGAATAACCTGGCATGAGAAGAGTTCCTTACCTACTTTATCATTTGAAATCCCGTAATACATTCCGGGAGAACGTACAAGCTGAGAAACGATGACACGCTCCGCACCGTTTATAACAAACGTGCCGGTATCAGTCATAATGGGAAGATCTCCCATGAATATCTCATACTCCTGAATGTTCTTGTCTTCATTGCTGTGAAGACGTACGGTCACGAACAAAGGAGCCGAATAAGTCGTATCCCTCTCCTTGCACTCTTCTATTGTATACTTCGCTTCTTTGGTCCTGAGTTCATGCTTTACAAACTCAAGGCTGAGTGCACCCGAGAAGTCCTCGATGGGAGATATATCATCGAAAGCTTCCTTGAGGCCTTCCTCAAGAAACCATTTATAGGAGTTCGTCTGAACTTCTATAAGATTGGGCATTTCAAGCACCTCGCCGCGTCTCGCATAGCTCATACGCATGGCTTTGGCACTCTGCTCCGGGCGGATCCTGTTCTTACTCATTGACACTTTCACCCCGTTCTTTCTGTTGACTTTTTCCGGTTTATGCGCAGCCCGTTTTTTGCCGTGCAAAAAAAGAGCTCGTCGCAGAAACGTGCATCATCCATAGTATCATTATGAATTCAAGCGGTCAAGTGAATTTTTAAAAAGAATTGAAAAAAATTTGATTACTCTGCCCTGATCGCAGCAAGAGGCGAGAGCTTCATTGCCCTGAGTGAAGGAAGGAAGCCCGCAAGCATGGCGATAAGAGCGGCAAATGTGATGGCAAGGAGCGCAAGCCAGGGAGGAATAACCGAAAGCTTTGCCCCTTCCTCGAACATCATTTCACCAAGTCCGAGAACCTTGTTCATTATATAGGATATCGCATAAGACAGGACCATTCCGATTCCGCCTCCTATGAATCCTATATAACCCGCTTCTATCAGAAAGAGGAGCTGGATATCCCTGATACGGCATCCGATAACCTTCATAATGCCGATTTCCTTGGTCCTCTCATAGATTGACATCATCATTGTATTGGTAATTCCGATGGCGGCAACGAACAAAGAGATACCGCCGATACCTCCAAGCACCGCCTGGATTATATTCATGATCTTCATGTCGGATTCGATCCACTCGGCATTGGAATATGCATTATATCCCATATCGGATATGATCTGCTGGACCATGGTAACATTGTCCATCTCGTCAACATTAACGGTAACGGATGAATAAAAAAGATCTTTATAAGGCTTTCCGTTTTTTCGGGTGGGCTGTCCGGGGATCACTCTTCCCTTAAATTCTCTTGAGAGAACTTCCCTGAGAGCATCTATATCACAGTATATATTATATGAATCCGCACTCCACTCACCGGGTTCTCCCGCGAATACTCCCGCCGTCTCAATGACATATTTTTTGGGAGCGGTAACGGGGGCAGAATCACCCGAAGGATATTTGGATGCATAGTACTTTTCCGTATCGAAAATAACGAAAACCTGATCATTCATCAGATCGATATCGGGTAATTCTCCGGTTTCCCAATAATCGTACTGGTTGGTTCTGGAATTCATAAAATCTGCGAGGATCATATTTCCGTACAGAAGCTTAAGCTCTTCTCCCGCCACCGGAATGCTTCCCTGTCCGAGAGATTCGGCCTTCTCCTCCAAAACAGACCTGCTTACTCCCTGAATGGTAAAGCTACCCTCATATACACCGCACTTGATGACAACCTGGGCCTGAAGGCAGGGATTGACACTCGTTACATGTTCCAGGGCCATAAAATCCTCGATCCTCGCATCGGTCAGCAGGGTTTCCTCCGGATCCTTATCCTTGGCAGAGTCATCATATCTTCCGGGACTGCTTACTTCGACGCTTTTAAGTCCGCCGTAAGATTCGTATTCGGAAAGGAGAGCATTCTTCATTCCGATACCGAGCGAGATCATGACAACTATGGAAGTTGTTCCTATAACAACTCCCATGATCGTCAGAATGGTACGTACTTTTCTCTTGAACAGACTCTCCAGACTCATCCGGAGAAGATCGATAACTTTCATTTATACATCAGCCTTTTAAGGTTATTCAAAATCATCTTCATCAAATGATTCGAGCATTTTCTTATTTCTGCGCTTTCTTGCGATCACGCGCCAGACTATCACGCCGACAACGGCGAGAACGATTATCGTGATAACGATGGGTTTCCAGAATACTCCTCCGCCGCCCTGTTCTTCTTCAAAACCGTCTTCAATGTAAAAACCGTCATCATATCCGAATTCATCCTCGGGATAGTAAGATTCCATAACGAAAAGAGTTATTTCTTTTTCGATATAAGAAACATTTCCGGCTTCGTCCTCATAGGAGATTCTTGCAGTGATGATCCCGTCATCTGTTGTCGCTGCGATTCCCGTAACCATCGCATCGACATTTCCGGTAGCACCGGGCTCGAGTTTTCCGAGGAAAGTAGAACCTCCCTCGATCGAGTCTCCGATGAAATCAACCTGTACATTATACAGAGTGGTCTTTCCCTTGTTATAAACAGGGAACATTATGTTGGACTGATTACCGACTTCTATGGATTCGGGAACGATCTCAACTTCTCCGGAATCAATCCTGGCTTCCTGCTTAATGGGGATCGAGATATTTGAAGACATTGTATAGGGATTCTTTTCACTGTCTTCGTATGCAGCGGACAAAGCGATGACATAAGGCTTCTGCATCAGATCGCTTCTGGCCGTCATCTCTATGGAGATACTTGTCGTAGCTCCGGGAGTTATCGAAGGCACAAATATGGTTGCGGAACCCGATGTCGGCAGGAACGCCTCATACGTTGTCTCATTGTTGTTACCTTCTTTTGCAGCAGCAAGGTCAAACTGAATATTTGATACTGCGGTTGTCATGGAAGTGTTCTGAACAGAGATAGTAAGATTGAATGTATCTCCGGCATAAACAACTTCGGGATCGGTCTTGAATCCGGTTACGATGATCCTGGGAGTTGATACCTTATCATCCTTGTCGGCACTTTCATTCAGAGTTCCGGCACCGGGTGCACCGTTTATATGGATATAAGTGGTGATAGTGGTTTTCTCCGCAGCACCTCCGCGATAATAAATAACATCGAAGGTCAGGGGATAGGTTCCGGTCTTGGCCTGCTTTGATACCAGGAATACCCATGTTGCATTCTGTGCAAGAGTATGTGCGGTGTGAATATCACTTGATGCCTGAATCTTAGGGATAACAAGAGCATTGGACGCGGTTGTTATCTCAAAGGGCCACTTATTGATGTCGGTACTTTCCTGGGGAGTTATAACAACATCGGTAACATCGGTCTTTCCAAGATTGATGAGTGACAGTGTCAGATATGTGTACTCGCCATAGTTTGCGGAAGTTACGATCGAGTTGTTGTTAATGAAAAGGAAGTCCTGGGTATTTGAATAAGAGGTGGGCTTCTGTGATGCGATATTATCCATTCTGGATGCTATCTCATTAACATAACTGATAAGTCTGGCTACGGTCAGACTGTTATTTGCGATATAGACATTTGCTTCATACCAGGTATCCTCAAGCTTTTGAGCAATTTCAGGGGCAAGGCCCGATACGCTTGAGTTCTTGATATTGTCCTTGTAGGTGATCAGATAGCTGTATGCATCCTGTCTGTCGATATCGGTGATGATCTCATTACCGCTTTCATGAACGGTTCTGAGAAATGCGGTACCGAATCCCGATCCTCCGCTTACATAATATCCGGGATCGTTTCCGGATACATCGTTTGCCGCCTGAACGGGCATCGCACCCAGAAGCAGGGCAAAGAGCATTGCCGAGATCATTGTTACTAAACGAATACTGATTGAATTAATGTTATGCATTTTCATATGGATTGATCTCCTCACCGGGTACTGCCAATGTTCCGCCAGGATAATACCCGGTTTCAGCCTCTCCCTCGTTAATCTTCGCGCCGCCGGGATGTTCATCTATTCCGGTTATCTTACCATCGCGTATATGTATTACTTTATCTCCGAAAGATGCCAGATAATTATCATGTGTTACCATTACCATCGTCTGGCCCTTTTCATGTACGATCTTCTGCATCAGCCTGAGAACTTCGAGCGTTGTATTCGAGTCGAGGTTTCCCGTAGGCTCATCCGCAAAAACAATCTCCGGATCAACAACCAAAGCTCTTGCTATACCGACTCTTTGCTGCTGTCCTCCGGACATCTGTCCCGGCCTGTGGTTCATAAATTTTCCAAGTCCCACGAGCTTCAGCATTCGTCTTGCTTTCTTTTCTCTGATGGCTTTGGGCACTCCCTGGAACGTAAGCGGAAGCGCCACATTCTCAACCGCAGTCAGATTGGGCATCAGGTTGTATGACTGGAAAATGAAACCGACGTGTTCCTGTCTGAACACAACAAGTTTGGCTTCGTTTTTCTTCTCGATATGTTCACCGGCTATGATTATCTCTCCTCTTGTGGGAGGCTCAAGACCGGCCATCATGTTTAACAGAGTGGATTTTCCGGATCCGGAAGTACCGACTATGCAACAGAACTCGCCTTTCGAGATCGTAAAGTCAACACCGTTAAGTGCTTTGACCTTATTCTCTCCTATACGATAGATCTTATATAGATTTTTAACCTGAATAACAGGCTTTTCCATAGGAATAATTCTCCGAACTGTGATACAAGCGGTCTGTAAAACGGATTTTTCTCTTCACCTCGTTTATGATATCACACCGCTATAAAAAGGCAACGATGTTAAAGAAATCATAAAGAGTTCATATATGATTCTTAATCAATTCCGTTAAACAGGCCTTCCGTCATATAAGACGGAAGACAAAAGAATACGGTCACATTTTTTGCAAAAAACAGAGGGCGCTAAATGCGCCCCCTGAAAATATTAAAGATATCGGATTACTTAAGGGTAACCTTTGCTCCAACTTCCTCGAGCTTCTTCTTGATATCCTCAGCCTCTGCCTTAGCAGCTGCCTCTTTGATAACCTTGGGAGCAGCCTCAACTGCGTCCTTAGCTTCCTTAAGTCCAAGTCCGGTGATCTCACGAACAACCTTGATAACCTTAACCTTCTCAGCGCCGGCCTCAGTAAGCTCAACGTCGAACTCGGTCTTCTCCTCTGCAGGGCCTGCTGCGGGGCCTGCTGCTACTACAACACCTGCTGCTGCAGATACGCCGAACTCATCCTCAACAGCCTTTACAAGATCATTGAGCTCAAGAACGCTGAGCTCCTTAATTGCATCAAGAATTTCCTGTGCAGATAATTTAGCCATTTTATTTTCCTCCATAAAAGATTTAGATATTTACAAAATTCAGAGTGCCGAAACGATTAAGCTTCAGCGGGTGCTTCTGCGGGTGCTTCAGCGGGAGCCTCTGCAGCAGGAGCTGCTTCTCCACCTTTTTCTGCAATCTGCTGAATGCAGCGTGCAAAGTTGGTGATGGGGCTCTGGATGCTTCCAAGGAATTTGGAAAGGAGCTCTTCCTTTGAAGGGATGCTGGAAATGCTCTGCATTCCGGCTGCATCATAGAATGTTCCTTCGACAACGCCTGCCTTGATCTCAAGTGCGGGAGCGTTCTTAGCGAACTTTGCGAGAACTCTTGCGGGAGCGGTTGCATCATCTTTGGAGATAGCAACTGCGGTAGGTCCCTCAAGAACCTTGTCAAGCTGTGCGAAGTCGGTTCCCTCGAATGCTCTTGTAAGGAAAGTATTCTTGTAAACCTTGTAGACAACGCCTGCCTCACGAAGGCTCTTACGAAGCTCGGTATCCTGAGCTACGGTAAGTCCGCGATAGTCTACGGCAACAACTGACTGTGCGCCATCGATAAACTCGCTGATCTCAGCGACTATCGGTTTCTTCTCTTCGATCTTTGCCATTTTCTTACCTCCTGTTAGATTTTTAATACGAGGCCGAAAAAAATCTCCCGCATCTGAAGACACGGGAGATGAAGATGATCATATATTCATCACCTCGGCTGGGCTTACATCGTTTAACGAATGCCTGCTGTCTTCGGCTTATTTAGACCTTGCACAGAATATCACATTACTGAGATTTCCGTCAAGGACAAATACATATGAATGTAATTATGAGTACTTAGCGGTGCTTACGTGGATGCCGGGGCCCATGGTAGTAGCAAGAGTAACGCTCTTGAGATACTGTCCCTTGATGGTGCTGGGCTTAGCCTTAAGGATTGCATCGATAACTGCATTGTAGTTAGCCTTAAGCTGATCCTCTGAGAAAGAAACCTTTCCTACGGGAACGTGTACGATGTTTGCCTTGTCGAGTCTGTACTCAATCTTACCTGCTTTGATGTCTGCAATAGCTTTTGCAACATCCATGGTAACGGTTCCTGCCTTAGGGTTAGGCATGAGACCCTTAGGTCCGAGAACCTTACCGAGACGCCCTACAACACCCATCATGTCGGGAGTTGCAACAACAACGTCGAATTCAAACCATCCCTCGTTCTGAATCTTGGGGATGAGTTCTTCCCCACCTACGAAATCAGCTCCAGCGTTCTGAGCCTCGGTCAGCTTATCGCCCTTTGCGAATACCAATACTCTTACATCCTTACCGGTACCACTGGGGAGAACTACTGCACCACGGATCTGCTGGTCAGCGTGTCTTCCGTCACATCCTGTACGAATGTGAAGTTCTACAGTTTCATCAAACTTAGCGGAAGCGGTCTTCTTAACAAGTGCTACTGCATCAGCGGGATCGTAGAAAGTTCCGCGCTCGACGAGCTTAGCAGCTTCCGAATATTTCTTGCCATGCTTCATTATTTTTTCCTCCTACGAAAGTTTACTCGCTGATTGTAATACCCATGCTGCGTGCGGTTCCCTCGATCATGCTCATAGCTGCCTCGAGAGATGCTGCATTAAGGTCGGGCATCTTGGTCTCTGCGATCTCTTTGACCTGAGCCTTGGTGATGCTTCCTACCTTGTTCTTGTTGGGTACACCTGAAGCCTTCTGAACCTTAGCTGCCTTCTTGATAAGAACAGCTGCAGGGGGAGTCTTGGTGATGAAGCTGAAAGATCTGTCTGCATAAACTGTGATGACAACGGGGATAATGGTATCTCCCTTGTCAGCGGTTCTCGCGTTGAACTGCTTGGTGAACTCTACAATGTTAACACCGTGCTGTCCAAGTGCAGGACCTACCGGGGGCGCGGGTGTAGCCTTGCCGGCCGGAATCTGTAACTTGATATAGCCTTCTACTTTTTTTGCCATAACGGCACCTCCTGTTATTATTCCGTATATTCTACGGATCCGTGGTGATCGTGCCGGAGCACACTCCCACTGTTTAAATTACTTATATCAACGGGATGATCCCGAAAATATCTTATTAACCCATTCTTCTGACGTTGTCGAGAGGAACTTCGAGAGGAGTTTCTCTTCCGAACATCTCTACATTAATGGTAACGGTCTGCTTACTGTCATCAATCTTAAGAGCCTTGCCTTCGGTATCTTTCCAAGTACCTTCAACAACCGCGATAAGATCACCGACCTTAATGCCGTAATCTCTCTTGGGAGCCTTCTCTTCAACAGAACCGGGTGCGGGCTTTCCTATCTTAAGGTTGATAAGCTCCTGCTCGGTAAGGGGCACGGGGCTGCTTCCGGGTCCTACGAATCCGGTAACGCCTCTGGTATTTCTGACGACATACCAGGTCTTGTCATTAAGTTCCATATGAACAATGACATAACCGGGGCACATCTTACGGTCAACAACCTTCTTCTTGCCGTCCTTAACTTCCATTACACTCTCGGTAGGAACTTCCACGCCGAGAATCTTTTCAGCTAATTCTTTATTATTGGCAATGGTCTTCTCAAGATCCAGCTTTACTTTATTCTCATAGCCGGAATAGGTGTGGACCACGTACCATTTTGCTTCTGCTTCTGCCACGGGTGGTCCTCCTTATAAAGATGTGAGCCAGTTAACACCGCTCTTAGCGCAAAAGTCGATAAGAGCAATAATGAGGCCTGCAACAACCGAAATAACTATAACAGCAACAGACTGTCTGAAAGCGCCTTTTCCGTTCGGCCATACGATCTTTCCGAACTCCGCCTTCACACCGTCAAAGAAGCTGATCTTGTTTTCTTTATTAGAATCTGCCATCAGCCGATCTCCTTCTATAGGATCTGATTACTTTGTTTCCTTATGAAGTGTATGCTTCTTGCAAAATCTGCAATACTTCTTGATCTCCATGCGGTCAGGCATGGTCTTCTTATCCTTGGTGGTGTTGTAGTTGCGCTGTTTGCACTCGGTGCAAGCAAGTGTAATCTTTGTACGCATAATCTTTCCTTCCTGCCCGTTAAAACTTAGAGCGAAAAAAATAGGCCTATAATCAGCCGCTAAAGTAATGTATCACACCCCCGCTCATATCGTCAAGCACTTTTTTCCATTCCCTAAGACCGGGCCTGCTCCACCCTCTACTTCAGGGCTTCTTAAGTCACGGCCGCCCCTACTCCAACCTCTACTTCAGGGCTCCTTCGGGCCACGGTCGACCCTTTCTTTAAGTGTTTCCCGCGAACGCGCCTCTCGGCTCCGCATTTTCCTGTAGCGGTACTAAGCTCATGCTTCGCTTACGCTCGCCTTCGCTAAGTGCCGACAGGAAAATAAGGGTTCGCTTGCAAACACTTAAAGCAAGTGCCGACCTGCGGTAAGCAGGTCGAGTCGGCGAAGCCGATAAAAGCATCGAGGCAGGCATTCGCTTTTATGGTTCATAAGAGCACCCTTGTTTTTTCGTCGGTACTTAATGAGAACGAGCTTTGCGAAGCTCGAATTTAGTACCGCTACGGAAAAACGCGGAGCCGCGAGGCGTGTGCTCGGTGAACTATAAAAGTGAAGGACTGCCTCGATGTGCCTTTTCTCGGGTTATAACTCGTTTTCCTTACCGACGAGGCCCTCGACGCTGTAGCGTTTGCGGAGGAGGGGCTTTTCGATCTTGCCGGTGGGGTTGCGGGGTACGTCATCGAAGATGATCTTGCGGGGACGTTTGTAGCGGGGAAGTCCGTGGCAGAATTCTTCAATCTCGGCTTCGGTGCAGGTCATGCCGTCTTTGATGGAAATGATGGCGCCTGCGATCTCTCCGAGTCTGGGATCGGGAAGTCCGATAACGGCAACGTCCTTGATCTTGTCGTGCTTTCTGAGATAGTCCTCGATCTGTACGGGATAGAGGTTTTCGCCGCCCGATACGATGACGTCCTTCTTGCGGTCTACAAGGTAGATAAAGCCGTCCTCGTCGCGCATTGCGACGTCTCCCGTGTAAAGCCAGCCGTTCTTAAGAACCTCTGCAGTGGCTTCGGGATTTCTGTAGTAGCAGGTCATTACGCCGTCGCCTTTGACGCAGAGTTCTCCGGCTTCACCCTGTTTAACCTCGTTGTCTTTATCATCAACGATCTTGCACTCCCAGCCATAGCCCGGAATACCGATCGCACCGACCTTGTGAATGTTCTCCATTCCGAGATGAACGCAGCCGGGTCCGATTGATTCGCTGAGACCGTAGTTGGTGTCATATTTATGGTTGGGGAAGTATGCCATCCATCTGCGGATAAGTGAGGGAGGCACGGGCTGTGCGCCGATGTGCATAAGCCTCCACTGTGACAGCTCGTAGTCTTCGATCTTCAGGTCTCCGCTGTCGAGTGAGTCGAGAATATCCTGAGCCCAGGGTACAAGGAGCCATACGATGGTACACTTCTCTCTTGAAACCGCATCGAATATATAGGAAGGTTTGGTTCCCTTTAAGAGTACTGCACGTGAACAGCTTACAAGACTTCCCATCCAGTGCATCTTGGCTCCGGTGTGATAAAGGGGAGGGATACAGAGAAAGCAGTCATCACGTGATGTCTGATGGTGATTCTGCTCAACCTTAGCTGCAGTCATAAGGCTTAAATGCTTATGAAGGATCGCCTTGGGGAATCCTGTGGTTCCCGATGAAAAATAGATTGCGGCATCATCGTCGTCTTTTAATTCGATTCCGGGATTTACGCTCGAGCAGTCCGCTACAAGTTCGCGATAGCTCTCTGCGAAAGTAGGACAGGTTTCGCCCACGAAGATAAGTACTTTGTTGGAAAGCTTATCGAGTGAAGATTCGATCCTTCCGATAAACTCGGGTCCGAAAAGGAGAACATCAACCTCGGCAAGATCGGCACAATATACGATCTCATCAGCCGAATAACGGAAATTGAAAGGAACCGCAAGAGCACCGCTCTTAAGAATACCCATGTAGATGGGAAGCCACTCAAGGCAGTTCATCATAAGGATCGCAACCTTGTCGCCCCTTCCGACTCCTCTTCCGAGAAGCATATTTGCAACACGGTTGGCTTTCTCATCAAAAACCTGCCATGTTATCTCTCTTCTGTAAGGCTGTGCTTCGGTCTGCTCGATGAGCGAATACTCTTTCCAGCTGACCCTTCTGGTTTCTTTCTGCTCGGGGTTAAGCTCGATAAGAGCAACCTCGTCCCCGTGTTCCCTTGCATTCTTCTCCAGATAGCTTGTAATAGGCATGATTTGTACTCCCCGTTTTGTTTTACGCTACGTAATATAATTCAGCGGATTTACCGGCGTTCCGCCCATGATTATCTCAAAGTGCAGATGAGGTCCCGTCGAACGTCCCGAGTTACCGCTTCGTCCGATAACCTGACCCTGTGTTACGCTCTGTCCGACCGATACCCCTATGCTGGACAGATGCGCGTATCTGGTCTGGGTTCCGCCGGGATGTGTGATAAGGATCATGTATCCGTAGCTTCCCGACCATCCGGCCTGAGTTACGGTACCGCCGCATGATGCCATGACGCTTGTTCCGGTAGGTGTCGCCCAGTCGATTCCCCTGTGATAGGTTGTTGCGCCTGCGGTAGGTGCGTTTCTGTATCCGAAATAGGAGCTGATCCTTCCGCCGTAAATAGGCTTTATATATGTAGGAGGGATCTTGGTTCCGCGTTCCATGATCTTGGGAACGGCTTCTATATCGACTTCCTCTATAAGAACTTCTCTTTCGGATTCTTTATCATTAATGAAATGCTGGTCTACGATAGCTCTGTGATGTCCCGCCGAAGGCTGCTGGATAACATTGGTCTCCGTGGTGTACCAGTCGTCTCTGGGGATGATGATGACCTCGGCATCGTAATCTTCATCAACGTAGTTTCTCTCGACATGCTCGATCGAAAGTTCGGGCTCTGTCTGAGTGATGATGAGAGTATCGTTTAAATGAAGAGTCGCATTTGCGGTCGGAAGCTTGTCGGGATTGTTTTCCATGATCTCGTCGACCGAAACGTCATACTGAAGCGAAATACCGCTGAGAGTATCTCCGGACTGAATGACATGTTCAAAAGGCTTGTCGTTTTCTTTGGTAACCTGCTCGATCGCCTCTTCAAGAGGAGTAAGCTGTGACGCGGGAACATAGCCTTCCGCGATAACTATATTCTCGACAAAAGAAATCGAGATAAGTCCGGTTTCGTAATCCTGGAAATTAATCTCCTCATCGGTTTTGACCTCTATGTCACACTGTGCATCAAGATATGACTGAAGCCCGCCCTCGGGGAGGATGTCGCTATTAAATGAATCACGGTATTTTTCGCTGTCAACAACCTCTGCAGTCAGCACTCCGAAATTTCTCTCGGAATCTCTTACAAGTCTTACTTCAAATCTTCCGCCGGGATTGTATCTGTCGATCGCTTCATTAAGAAGAGTTTCGACTTCCGTCTCTCCCGCCAGCGTAACCATGTAGTCACCCATCTTGACGGTATAGGAAGGTGAAAGCGTCTCTTTAAGCGACGCGATCATAAGGTCCTCTGCCGCGGCAAGCGCTTCGCTTCTGGGAGTGATGTCACCCGTCAGAACATTCTCGGATTCTATACGATAATCAAAATCCATGAAAGCCGTTCCCGCATATCTCGAAGCAACATTTCTGCGCGCTTCAAGAAGGAGGTTTAAAGCCTCCTCTTCATCGGAAAAATCTCCGACCTTCACACCATTAATATACATGTGGAAATAGTCATCGGCCCCTTCGGAAAAGGGAGAATATCCGCGAACGAAAATAAAACATGCAAATATAGTGATGGCTGTAGAGATGATAAAGATCAGTTCTCTTTTTTTAGAATCAAATAAATTCTTCACTGCAAATATTCATTAAAGCAAGAATGCAGCAACGAAAGGAGCCGCTACCGCAAGTACCGAAACGATTACCGCAAATACCGCTACTTTCTTAACACTCTTTACTTCATCTTCAAGTCTGGAAGTTTCTGTTTTGATCCCGACCAGGACTTTCGCATTCTCCTCACGGATGTTCTCAACCTGCTTGCTGTTATCATTTCTGAGGCTTCCGAGAAGCTTGGCACTTTCTTCTCTGATAGCGGTGAGATTTCTGCTGCCCTCATGCTTAATGCTCTCAAGCTGGGTAGCATTCTCCTGCTTGATGCTTTCGAGCTGTTTAGCATTTTCGTCCTGAACGGATGCCTGCACATTACGGTAAACGCGCACGCACTCTTTATGAATATCGGTATTTCCGAGAGTCTGTGACAGAGCATTCTGGCTCTGGATCATCTGTTCCTGGCCACGTCTCAGATTGCTCTGCATAGTCTGGAGATACTGATCGTTGCTTGTTCTTATATTCTCCGTCTGTATCTTCATTGCAGATACTTCATCGCGGAGAACTTCAATAAGTTCGATAACCTGTGCATTGTCCGAGTCTTTGGAAAGAGCACCTTCCATCCTGTTAAGAAGCTCTTCGTTTGAAGACTTCACTGCGCCCATCTGAAGGTCGACGCCCTGCTGCATATCGCCGAACTTAGCACTGATCCCGGATTCGAGATTGCCCATTCCGGATGCGATCTGTGATTCGATATCACCGAATCTGTTTTCGAGTCCGGATTCAAGTGAATCTAACTTTGAAGCGAGCTCATCATTTCTGCTCTCCGCAATTTCCATGCGGACTTTCTCGAGCTGTTCATTATAATATACCTTGATCTCTTCGATCTTAGCTTCGATCTGAAGCGCAAGGTTATCAAATCTGTTTGCAAGTTCATCTCCGCCGTTTCCGCTTCCCTCGATGTCGCTGCGGATCCTCTCAAGGTGCTCCTCGTTGGAAACCTTGATGGCTTCGATCTGCTCTCTGAGCTCATTGCTGCGGCTCTCGAGCATTTCGCTCTGTCTGCTCATGAGATCGTTCTGACTCTGGGCAAGATCCTGCTGGCGTGAGATAAAATCATTCTGGCTTGCAAGGAGATCGCCCTGCATCTTCTGCAGATACTCCTCGTTTACCCTGTTCATGTTTTCCATCTGAGCCTTGAGGTCATCAAGTGCTCTGTCATCTATACCGATGCCGCTGCCAAGGTCGGGAAGAGCAGCTATGGTCTGCTGGAGTCCTCCAAGTTCGTCGGCAACATTCTTCATACGATCAAGGCAGTCCTGATACTCGCGTACCTGAGCCCTCATCACTCCCATGGCCTCGGATTCGGCCTCGCCGTTTGCTCTGATGATCTGCTGTGCATTCAGCTTCTGTGATAACTGATCCATGAATGTATCCATAAATTGCCTCCGAAAAAACCTCTTGTCCCGGGTATTGCCCGTTCAGGAAACCCGCATCCCTATGATTATACTTCATAAGGCCGTTTTTTGAAAGTTACGACCGTACAAAGATGATCATTTTTTGTATGTTTTGACTATATAAATGTCTGTCTAAAGCCAATAAATATAAACATTTACTGATTCTTTACAGCACGTTCATATTTTATTCATAAAACATTACTATAATGACCTTGTAAGCAGACGAAAGAAAGAAATCGATCATTTTTTCATAATAGCCCGGGAGCCGAAAGGTTTCCGGGCACTCCTCATTTTATGGGGAGTTTTTATTCTCACAGCATGTCTTCCGGAATTCCGGATATACCGCTGAGCTTAATGATCTCATCATTCAGGCTGAGCATCTTCTCATCAAGATCCGACACCAGATGTGCGCATTCCACAAGTTCATCCTTGATGTGCTGAGGCGCATCGCCTTCGAATTTGTAGTGGATCTTATGCTCGAGACTTGCCCAGAAATCCATGGCAACGGTACGGATCTGGATCTCCACCTTGGTATCGACAACTCTGTTGGAGAGATACACGGGTACCGTAACTATCATGTGATAGCTCTTATATCCGCTTGCCTTGGGAAAGGTAATATAGTCTTTGACCGTCAGGATCTTAATATCCTGCTGGTGCTCGATTATATCCGCTATTCGATATATGTCGGATGAGAAGGAGCATATGATCCTGACTCCGGCAATATCATTAACATTATTGACCATGTTCTCGATCGTCGAGTCGAGACCATGACGCTTGAGCTTCTTTACGATGCTCTCGGGCGTCTTCATCCTGCATTTAATGTGCTCAATGGGATTATACTGATGTATATGCTGGAACTCCTCATTGAGGATCTCTATTTTGGTCTGAACCTGTCTCATTGCGGCATTATAAACAAGCATGACTTCCTGCCATGTTTCTATGCCGTCTCCCTGTGCTATTTCATTGATATCATTATCCATTGCTTATTTCCGGTCTTTCAAATATAATCACCAATATGTAGGTTCTCATTTACGCATACAAAATTATTTTAACACACTAAAGCGTGTATGTGTAGCAAATTACCATTTCGGTCATTTTAAGGAAAGAAGATGTTCAGACTCTGGGTCAGGGAATTCAAAGAAACTCATATGATCAAAGACATCGTCATAGAAGACGATTCCGAAGATACCCGCACTCATAAGATCATGAATGCACTCGAAAAGGCCTGTACAGCGTTTGATCTTCCGGTACCGATCTGGCTCGATAACAATATCAGCGATTTCAAGCGCACTGCCAAGACCAGATTCAGGAAAGGCTCATTCATCGAAGACATCCCTTTCGACTATCTCGAGATACAGGTCATCGAAGAAGATTCCGTATATTAATAAAAGCAAAAGCCGGATGAAGATCATCCGGCTGTTTTTGTGATCAAAAGATATGCAACTGTCGCCTCAAAGGTAAGTATAAGAGGAACCCCGATATAAAACTTCGGCTTTCTTATCTTGTGTCTGAAAACAAACATCGCAATAAGTGCGCCCGGAGCTCCCAAAACAGCGGCTCCGATCAGGCTTTTCTCGGGTATTCTCCACGCATTTCTGACAGCTTTGAGCTTATCTGCGCCATATATGGCAAACACGACGATATTGACTATAAGATAAGCTATGATAAAAGCTTTTATTTCCGTGCTCATTCGTCGTACCCGTTAGGATTATTCTTCTGCCATCTCCAGGAATCTTCGCACATCTCACGGATTCCGTACTGAGCGGTCCATCCGAGTTCTTTTTTCGCAAGAGATGCATCGGCATAGCACTCTGCGATGTCACCGGGTCTTCTTTCTTTGATCGTATAAGGAATCTTGAGTCCGTTTGCTTCCTCAAAGTTCTTAACGATATCAAGAACGCTGTATCCCTGTCCGGTTCCGAGGTTATAGATCTTAAGCCCGCAATTTTCTTCGATCTTATCAACGGCCTTAACATGTCCGATTGCAAGATCCACAACATGGATATAGTCTCTTACGCCGGTTCCGTCATGTGTATCATAATCATTTCCGAATATGCCGAGTTCCTTAAGCTTGCCTACCGCAACCTGAGTGATATAAGGCATCAGGTTGTTGGGAATGCCGTTGGGATTTTCTCCCATGGTTCCGGATTTGTGTGCACCGATGGGATTGAAATATCTGAGCAGGATAACGTTCCACTCCTTATCGGCATACTGGATATCCGAAAGGATCTGCTCAAGCATGGACTTGGTCCAGCCGTAAGGATTGGTGCACTGTCCCTTGGGGCACTCTTCGGTGATGGGAACAAATGCGGGATTTCCGTAAACTGTAGCACTTGATGAGAAGATGATGTTTTTGCATCCGTGCTTTCTCATAACATCAACCAGAGTAAGTGTACCGGTGATGTTGTTGTCGTAATACTCCCAGGGCTTTGCAACGGATTCACCTACCGCTTTAAGTCCCGCAAAGTGAATCACACAGCTGATGTCTTCCTTGGAAAAGATATCTTCAAGTGCTGCCCTGTCTCTGATATCAGCCTTATAAAATACAGGCTTCTTACCGGTAATGGCCTCGATCCTTCCGAGAACCTTCTCACTTGCATTGGAAAGGTTATCAAGTATCACGACATCCCTTCCACTGTTCTGAAGCTCCACAACCGTGTGACTTCCGATAAATCCGGCACCGCCGGTAACAAGAATCTTACTCATAAAACCTCCTTTTGATAAATAATCTTTACTCTGATCCTAAAGCCTTCCCCGGGGGCAGAGTCAAGGATTATCATCTTTTACAGTACAACTCCGTTCTTCTCGAGAAGCGCCTGCGCGCTCTCAACGGAGTCAACGCCTGTCTTGTTCTTGATGGGAGCAAATTCTTTCTCTCTTTCAACCTCAAAAGGAAGGCAGCTGTCGCACTGATGGATCATGTCGAGAACGAGATTCTCATACTTGTATCCGTTGGGTGACTCGGGTTTGAAAAGATTACCGTTTTCATCAAGGCAGGGAATCTTCTTCTCAACAATGTGAAGAGGAAGAGCTCCGTTTAAGATCCTCTCAAGCTGCTCGGTTGTAAAAAGGTAATTTAAGATGACTCCGAAATTATATGCGGGTTCACCCTTATCATTCTTTGCATTCATAAGATCTTCGGTGAGATCATAGTACTCGACGATCGAAGGTCTTCCGTCCTCAAGGCAGATGACTCCTACCTTCTCATCGGGAGCAGCTTTTCTGACAACCTTGGCTCCTACGGTACACTTCTTGGCGATGGTAGCACCTACAAATACGGGATCTGCGATCCTCTGGAGAACATTGTCGACCGCAAATACATTGAACCACTCGATTCCGTTAGCGTGAACATGATCGAGAAGTCCGGCATTAACAAGGCTTACAAACCATCCTCCGTTACCGTTGGGAGATGTTGCCATGCGTCCCTTTTCCTCAAGATAGATCTTGCCGTCGTAATCGGTTGCGGCAGCCATGGCCTGCATAAAGAAGTGAATATGATCCTCGGGATATCCGAAGTAATTCTTCTCCTTGAAGAATTTGGTGGTGGCGTCGTTATTTTTCTCGGAAGTCATTACATATATGTGTACGAATGCACCGGCCTTATCGGTAACTTCCTTGAGATTATTGATGAGGCACTCGAAAATATAGAGTTCTCTGGTCTTGCCCACATTGTACATTCCCTTGGGATTGTCACTTCCGAGTCTTGTTCCCATTCCGCCCGCAAGAAGGAGTGCGGCAACCTTGCCCTTCTTGATCGCATCAAGGCCGATCTCTTCGTATTCTTTTTCATGCTCTTTGATCTCGGGAAGCTCCATGCAGTCAAGGGGAGTGATGACTCCTCTCTTCTCAAGATCTTCCTTGTTCTTGCAATTTGCCTGAATACTCATATCGGTAGAATCGATCTGAGCAAGAAGAGCTGCCTTCTGTGCATCATCCAATTCATCATAATATTTCAGAA
The DNA here is from genome assembly GCA_018056425.1 of Lachnospiraceae bacterium. Lineage (GTDB taxonomy): Bacteria > Bacillota > Clostridia > Lachnospirales > Lachnospiraceae > AC2028. Next base: position 19,455 of record JAGPFR010000021.1, on the reverse strand, counting down.
CCTGCATCTGTCCGAATTTTTCAAGTTTTGCTTTTGCTTCTTCAAAGTTCATTTTAATTCTCCTGTTCGATTCAATTGGTTGCTTTCAAAAATAATATCACAAATATAATGTAATTAATCTTAAAAAAATGAAAACACCCGGGTAATCGCCTACCCGGGTATTTCCATATAGGGTTTTCTTCCAAGATATTAAGCTGCTCTGTATGCAGCGATATCTGTCTCGTTTGTCTGATCATACGTGGTTCCGGTAGGAAATACCTGAACAATGTTGGTGGCAGCATCATAAGTTACGGTAAAAGTATTTCCGCGAACTCCGGGAGATCCTTCGACATGGGGAATCTCATTCAGTGCACTGGGAAGATTGGGTGTCGAATTTACTATAAGAACGGTATCGGCATTTGTAATCTTGCCCTCTGCAATATCAGCCAGGAATGTTTCCCTGAGTCGTTCGGCATTCTGAATGTCCTTCGAACGTCTTGACTGTTCAACATATTTAATAAACTGCGGTGCAAGTATTCCGATAAGAACAGCCATTATAGCGATTACTATAATCAATTCGACAAGTGAAAAACCTTTATCATTCTTCTTTTCCATAATACTATCCTCTCCCCATAAACGGGTCTTCCGACCCCCTTATTAAAAATATAAGACATGGAATCAAAAAGAACAATAGTTATTTTAAAAAATATTAATCAAATCTTAAGAATTAGTTTTGTGCAATTCTTAATAAATTCTTAATTTTTTGGCTTTATGAGGATTTTTTGACTCCCGAAAAGAGATTTGCCAGTTCATTTACGGCGATCGGAGCACACCATACCAGGCAAATAAAGAACGGAAGAATGTATCTGCTCTTATTTTCCCATACTGCAAAGAACAAAAATCCTCCGATCATATAGATAAGTGATAGTACCGTTACGGAACTGATCTCCTTCTTCCTTCCGAAAAGACAGATCAGCGTCAGAACAAAACAGGCCATATAAACCGCCGACTGATAATAGTTTGCAAAATTCAGAGCCTTTACACATAAGTTCCCGCGGTACAGATCAGTAAGCTTTGCGGGAACCTTATCCGATGTCACACCCGATTCATCGCTCCAGCATTTACCGCTCGAAAAGAATCCTTCATAATCCGGATTCGTCCACTCCAGGCGAAGCTTCAGGCTGAAGAACGCACGCGTATATGCGGGATCGTTTTTCATGTAATCTAACGATTCTTTGATGTATTCCTTTGCATCGGCTGCGGTCTTATCCGCATCAAAGCCGTTGTCTTCGAACAGTCCCTGATTTAACCTGCTGTATACTCCGGGATATCCGTCTTTCATGCGAAGCCCCATCGCAACCCAGCAAACAGATGGCACACCCTCGACATGTCCGTATCCCGAAACCGAATCGTAATACTTTTCAACCGCATAAGTTCCCGCCATAGAAAACAGGACCATGAGAGCAGCTCCCAAGACAAGAATCTTCTTCCTCTGATCGGCCGCCTTCAGACAAAGCGTGATCACAGCTGCGATGACAAAGATCCAGACCTGCATTCTCACAAACACCGCAAGTGCCGCAAAAATCCCCATCGGGATCACCATTATTTTCTTATGATCCGTGATCAGAACGGACATAAAATACATGCTGCAAAAAGAGAACGCGATGGACGGAAGATCCCCGTACATGTAGGGAAGATAGAGATACAAAGGAAGACAAAACAGCAGGCTAAGGCAGTACAAAACTTTCGTAAACGGAAGCACCCTGCTCTTACTCATCGCCCCGTATCCGGCATACAGTATCAGCTGCGGATAGATCAGGTGAAAAAACTTCATCACCGTAAAAAGTCTTTCACCGAAAAATCCGTAGAGGATCATATAGATGAAAGCAAGTCCCTTTTGCTGGGGATAAATTCCGAAGTATCCGCCCGGCATAAACATCGCATAGCGGACAGCCGAGTCCTCCATCGATGCATAAACTCCGCCGTAGAAAGTATTGAGCTGGTCACCTTCCATGTAATACGGATGCCGGATCAGAAAAAAAAGACCTGCCAAAAACATTGCCGCAGATGAAATAAGCAATATTACAAAAGCCGCTTTGTTTTCCCCGGTTTTAAAAAGCTTCTTCCACATCCCTCCCAGGATCAGGGATAAGCTCAGAAACAGAATAAACATCAGGATATTTTTGAGTACAGAGTCCTGCGTAAGTTGCGACTCCATTCCCATATACTGTCTGGCATAAAAAGTACCGGTTACGGAAAAGCGGGCCAAAACAAACAATACAGCCGCGGAAATGACCAGCATTATCCTGATCAGAAATCTTACCGTTTTACCCCGGTTCAAACTTTTAAAAATGTTCATTGTCACAAATACACCTATAATTCCAAAGATGAGAAGAATCTGTCCGATGCTTCCTCACCCGAACTCTTTACGAGGAGACTCTTAAGTTCCTGCCTGTCATCCCCGAGTTCCCTGATCATCATATCCCTGTTTGTATCATCAACGCAACCGAGACGGGTGAGCAGATCAAAATGTCTCTTGTCGGGATGAAGCTCCCTTACCGCGATCCAGCTTTCACTGCCGAGGGGAGACCCCATCCTGTGATCGTATATATAATCAGTGTAGATCTCCGAAGCCTTTTCGGAGATGCTTTCCGGATGCAGGAGTCTGAGCATTGATAACGAAGCCTTAAGTACACGTCTCGAACTTTCATACGCTTCTTTATCGGAGCTTCCGTAATCTTCCTCGCCGCACAGTATCTGATTCAGGAATCCCTCATCATCGGGGGCTTCAAGAACTGATATTGCCCATGCATCCCATTTTGCCAAAAAATCATCACTTATCCGTTCTATGTCGGACAGATGCGCGGGCGCTCCGTTTCTTACCGCACCTGCGATCAGCACTGTCATATCCTCCGACAGTCCCGGAAGCGTGATCTTCTGAAGCGACTTACATCCGGTAAAGATCCCTTCACCCGTCACGCAAACCGGCATGACGATCTCCGATAGATTTACGCAGTGTGCAAAACAAAAATCGCCAACGGATTTTACGCAATCAGGCAGTATTATTTTTTTAACGGTACGTTTTCCGAGGAACGCTTTCTTAAGTATCCGTGTTATGGGGATTCCTTCCGCTTCGGCAGGAACGTTCAGTACAGAGAAGCTTCCGGTCACTCTTTCAAGTGACATCTCCCCGCCCTTTTCATCAAATACCAGACTTCCCTCAGAAAAAAAGATTTCTTTTTCCAAACCGGTCACCAATGTAAAACAAATCGTTACAGATCGAGTTTAAGTATCTGTTCTTTAAGGTCGTTACCTCTTTCGGATAATTCCATATCCTTGGAAAGAGTCTCATAATCGCTGCTTCCGAATGTTCCGATGAATCGTGAAGACCACGGATCGGATGTCAGTCTTGCCGCAAGTATTACAGGCTCGTTTCCCCCGTCATAAGCTTCGCGTACAAATGCGATCATATTTGAAAGTTTGGATCCCGCACCGGCGGATTCTGTTTTAAGTACGTGAACCTTCTTTTCGTATATTCCGGACGCAACGGTAAACACGGCATCTGAGCCCGTGCATGCGCCCGAATTGCAGGCACGGATCATATCGTCATAAAGAGCTGCGCAGCCTTTGAGCTTTTTTCTTTCCTGATCGCTGAGTGCTCCGGCAGCCTTCAGATCATGGAGTCTCTTAAGCGCAGCTTCCGATGCGTTCTTAAGTATACCCATAGTTTCATCGAATCCTGCTCCTTCACCCGCCTTGCTCTTAACCGCTCTGAGGACCGGAGTTACGGCAGATATCATGTCAGCTTTTTCCATGACACTTCTCATGTCGGCATTTACAGCATCAAGGAGCATTCCCAGTACCGAAAGTTTCTCATCAAAGCCCGCTTCCGATGCTCTTGCAAATACCTGCGGAGGAGCGTTTCCGGCAAGGATATCCGCTATACGGTAATCCTTCTTGTACTTCTTATACATATCCAGATATGCGGCAAAATCCTTGGCAACTCTGTCACATCTCAGATACTGGCATATAAGTGTCTCATCCGTCGGAATATCTTCTTCGTCACATAAAAGAAGCATATCGGACAGATCCTCCCAGCCTCTTGCGGTGACATAGCTTCTTCCTTCGGGAGACATTTCCATCACATAGAAATCATCCTTCTTTACTTCGAGATATCCCATTACCGCACCGTGGATATTTCTTCCGGAAGCATATTCACGCCATACTTTAAGATCCGGCTCAACGGATATGACTTTCAGTCTGTCCAGAGTTGCCACGTCAAATTCCCTTACGGATCTGTTATACTCCGGCGGATTACCCGCAGTCACTATGATCCAGCCTTCGGGGACCGCGTGACGACCGAATGTTTTATACTGCAAAAACTGAAGCATTGAAGGACCGAGTGTTTCGGATACGCAGTTTATCTCATCCAGGAAAAGAATACCTTCGCTGATCCCGCTCTCTTCTATCGCATCATAAACAGATGCAATGATCTCACTCATTGTGTATTCGGTGACGGAATATTCCCTGCCTCCGAATTCCTTCTTTGTAATGTAGGGAAGTCCCAGTGCGGACTGTCTTGTATGATGAGTCATGGAGTAGGACACCAGAGCTATTCCCAGCTCGGATGCTATCTGTTCCATTATCGCAGTCTTTCCTATACCGGGTGCTCCGACCATGAAAACAGGACGCTGCCTCGATACGGGAATATGATATTCTCCGTCGTCATCTTTCTTGAGATATAAGGAAACGGTATCTTTGATGACCTGTTTTGCGCGGGATATATTCATCCGAGTTCATCCTCCTCAATTATTACTTTGGTACTCCATGCAGGCGGATCCTGCCTTGCCGTATCGTTATTCAAAAACGCAAATATGACATCTTCGTCAGGTTTCTTTTCCGGATATATTCCGTACCCGTCGGTAAAATAAATAATGCCTTTCAGATCGTCGAATTCATGCTTTTCTTTCAGTTCCTCAACATAGGAAAAGACAGGTCTGAAATCCGTAGCTCCGCCTCCCGTGATCTTCATATCTTTCAGATAGGAATCAAGCGCTTCGGAGTCAGTTATCTTATCGTCTGTCTTAACCTCACTGTCACACTGTATGATATGAACATTTATCTTCCTGAAAAAACTTTCGGAATTTTTAAGCAGGTCAAATGTCTGCCTTATAAACTTTCTTACAATATCACCGCTCGTTGATGCCGAAGTATCTATTGCTATGACAAAATCCCTTATCCTCTTTTCATCCCTGTATTCCAGAGGCTCTATAAAGGGCATTCCGTCGTATTCTTCAAGTCCGTACACATAATAGATATAATCGAACTCCTCGTCGCTTAAGCGGTTTGTCTCACCGGATACGAGGAAGTGTTCAAGCACTTTCGAATAATCAAATTTGACCGCTGCACCCTCGGCAAGGTTTCTTTCAAGCGCTTCACCAGTTGTTTTGCTTTCGGAGAAGTTCTTGATCTCGGCAAGAACCTGTCTTGAGATCTTTTTCCACTCTTCTTCGGATATGATCATCTCTGTTTCCGAAGAAGATGAATGCCACAGTTCGTGAGAATCCTTTTTGAACGCTCTTTCATATTCAAGAACTCTCGATGTGGTCATCAGGTTTTTCCTGAAGTATTTATATATCTTCTCCGCAGATAAAGGTCCGATGTCCTCTCTTAACACCTTCAGCATCCCGGCTGTGGATAAATCCGAATCCAGCGTTATGCACGGCTCGGACAGTTCGGCAATAACATTTTCCACCGCAATGTCGCATGCAAGATCCCACAGCACCATATCTGTTTTGCTTCCCGCAAAAGGATGTGAAAAAATATGATGAAGAAGGACATGGAAAAGCATCCTGGCGGGATACTTAAAATCCCGGGATGATGCTTTGAGTATGAACACGGGATCGTAATACATATGTCCCATATCGCTCATCACCCCGTCTATGCCAAGTCTTGGTTCCCACTTAAGTTCCATAAGGCTTCTTGACAGGAACCTGAAGGACATAAGAATCTCATCCCTTGCAAGAGCAAGAACGCGCTCTGCCAGAGTCTTTATCTTTTCCGTGTTTTCCTGTGAGGGTAATCTGTCTTCCATATATGTAAAACGGGAGTGCCACATCGGCACTCCCTAGATTATATCATGTAAACACATCAAAAATCCTGCCCTCGGCTTCATATCCGAACGCTTCGCCGCGCGGACCGTAAGAAGTGGTTTCTCCGTAATGATCGCTTGCGATCTTGTTGAAAGCCTGTTCCATTTCTCTTGCTTTATCGGATCCTTTTTTAGGTCCCGAACTTACTGCCTGCGAATCGGCATACATAACGGGGCGGGATGCTCCCACCGAATACTTGCCTGCATTCCTGCGCACACTTTCCGTATATCCCGACGATGCATCCGAAGCATTATAGACGGAATAATTCAGAGGTCTTATATACGATTGGAATCCGGAATAACCGGAGATCGGATCAATTCTCATGATCATTTACCCATGAACTTTTCTTCAAACTCCCCGACAGGAATCGGCTTGGAGAAATAGTATCCCTGGAAAGTGCGGCATCCGCATTCTTCGAGGAAAGTCTTCTGTTCTTCCGTCTCCACACCCTCAGTTATGACGGTAAGTCCCATCTCAAGCCCCATATTGATAACATTCGACAATATAATGGTCGACTTTAAATATGTATCCGCATCGGGAATATTTCTGAGGAAGAGCATATCTACTTTTATAACATCCACAGGAAGATTCTTCAACGTATTCAGCGAAGAATATCCGCTTCCAAAGTCGTCCATCTCCACTATAAATCCGTCTCTTCTGAGAGCCTTGATAGTATCAAGTACCGATTCCTCGTTATTGAGCATTGCGGTTTCGGTTATCTCCAGCCTGAGTTGTTCGGTTCTTATGCCGTATTTTCCGACATAGCCGGTTATATCACCATAAACATCGGTAAAATAGAAATCCTTTGGTGAAATGTTTACCGACAGATACATATCGTCATGTCCTTCACTATTCCACCTGCCAAGCAGCTTACAGCAGGTCTCCCACATATACCTGTCCACTTCGACGAAAAGCCCGGTTTTCTCCAAAAGGCCCAGGAATCTGCCCGGAGGAAGAAGCCCCTCCTGCTTATGATTCCATCTTATGAGAGCTTCGCCGCCCATGACTGCATCGTCCGTTACCTGAGCCTGAATATATGGAATTATATCACCGTCCCTGATGGCATCCTGAACGCTTCCGGTTATCATCTGCTCCCATACTATGGAATCACGTACGGATTCATCATAATACCCCATCACGCGCTGCATGTCATTTTTGATGCCGTCTATGGCAAAGAACGCTCTGTCGTAAACGGTCTGGGCCGTTATCTCACCGCTTCCGACACGGCAAACGCCTATGTGCATGGTTACGGGATATTTATAATCCCCCCTGTCCATATAAAGTGACTTGCACATGCCGGTAAACTTTGCGGGGGCGAAATCTTCCTTTCTGATAAATGCACCGAACCTGTCCGCGGTGATCCTGCCGATATAATCTTCAGGGCCTGTGATCTCCTGGAATTTAACTGCGATCTGCTTAAGCAGATCATCCGCACGGTCGGTTCCGAAAACATCGTTTATAACCTTGAAACCGCTGATATTGGATACAACGGCAACATATTCGGTATCTCCCCTTAATGCAATTTTCTCGTCAGTCAGTCTGTACAATGCGGATATATTGTAAAGTCCCGTAAGAGAATCGTGACTTGCCAGAAATCTTTCTTTTTCAAGCTCCACTTCTTCATCGGTCCTGTCATTGACCTTGACATAGAATCCGCAGTACTCCCGGCGGTTATTGTATACATCCGACACTTCAAATTCATAGATAACATCATAGCCGGTCTTTTCATCGGTGATACGTCTGACAAAGCGGCAGGAACCCGAAGGAATCTCGCTTTTTCCGATAAGATCGAAAATGATCTTCGCAGCAGCTTTCCCATCATCCTGTTCTATCCCGAACATTTCGGCAAAACTCTGATTCAAAAATACTACTTTTTTGGTGTTATCAAAGAGTACGATTCCGTTGTCCGATGATCTTATCGATGCGGACAACAGATTATTTATAAGTGTCGCAGGTTTGTAATAAAATGTAAAAAATACTATGAGCAGTCCCGTGATCGCATATCCGATAAGCGAAGCATCAACGGGGCTGTTCGATACCATCACGCTTACCGTCCAGATGGCTGCAACCAGCAGTGAAACAGCAATAAGGAAATATCTGATCCAGTAGATCGCTGCATTGCGGCTCGCTTTCCACAAAAGGATAGTGACTCCGGTAAGTACAGCCAGGACAACAAGTATCCCGTGCACATAGTAATACGATCCGCCCTGCACTCCGTAATAAACCCTGTCGGTAAACCATGTGGTTACGGAAGTCAGGGCATCAAATTCGGTCTCAGGTCTTACTTCGGGAACTATCGTGATTATGTTATATACGTGATGGAACCTGAAGTTAAATAAAATGGAGACTATGTCTAAAGTGGTCAGTACTCTGAAGACCCATACATACCAGCAGAACCTGTGAGAAAGCTCACAGTAATACAATACGAACCTCAGAAGGAAGAACAGCATGATATCCATACCGATATAGAATACGGCATATCCTATTTCGGCAACTTTCTCATACCTGGTCATGGTAACCGTTCCGTCTGCAATAAACGGAACAAAGCTGCTCACGAGAAGGCAAAGAATAAACCCCTTGTACTGGTTATCCTTGTGCATTACCGAATATATACTTACCAGGTACAGTATCATAAAGATACTGAGTAAGATCATGAAAGTATAGGAGATCATGCTAAAGCTCTTTACTTAATCCAAAACAAATCTCTTAATAACTTCTTCAAGTCTGTCAACACACTCATGACACTGAGTTACCATGATACCGGTATCGCTCATTCCCTGTACTATGTCGGTGGTCTTGCCTGCGATATCGGATACACCGTTTGCCGATTCACCTATTGCCCTGTTAATGGATCCGATCGCACCGGCTATGTCGGCGATGATCTCGGTGAGTTCATCAGTACTGTTCTTGATACTGGACATACTGTCTTTAAATATATCCGCATCATCCTGATACTGATCACCGACCTTCTGGAATTCCTTATAATCCTTAAGAACGGTGTTTTCTATAAAGTCTCCCATTTCGGTAAGGCAGGTCTGCATCTGGGTAATAGCCGAATTCACTTCATCAACGATTCCGTTGATATTGGCAACTGCGGAGGAAGTCTGCCCCGCAAGATTACCTATTTCCGTAGCAACTACGGCAAAGCCCCTTCCGGCCTCTCCGGCTCTTGCAGCCTCGATCGATGCATTAAGCGCAAGGAGCGAAGTCTGTGAGGATATAGCCATTATGGTATTTGTAAGTTCATTTATCTTCTCGGCAGCTTTGGAGTTTTCAATGGCATCATCCGCCATGACCTTAACATCGTTGTATTTATTTCTCGTGTTTCTGGAGGCGGTTTCCGTTGTCCTCTTAAGATCTGTTGCTCTTTCCATGATCTCATCGGATACGGTGCTTCCGTCATTTGCCTGCATCTCTATCTGATGAGCGGAATTCTGAATACCCGCGATATCATGATTGATGCTTTCTGAGGATTCAGAGCACTCCTGCATGGATGCGGCGAGCTGTTCGGTAGTTTCCGAATTGTCGGTGCACATCGTATTGACGACATTTGCAGTCTCATCAAGAACGCTCATATTGTTCCCAATCTCACCGGAATTGGTCTCGATCTTTCCTACGATATCCCTGAGACTGTTTCTCATATCACGAACTGAATTGGCGATAAGTCCGAATTCGTCTTTTCTCTTACATACGGCTCCCGACTTGGGGTTGTGTCTTAGATCGAAGCGTGCGGTATCATCCAGTATCTCGACAAGTGTATTAACGGGCTTAAGCATCGAAGAGATGATGATACAGAACGCTATTATCGTAACTATAAGCAATATGGCTGCGGTTACCGTAAGAAGGATCCTCAGCGCTCTCACGGGCGCCATTACCAGATCGTAATCTCCGGTAACGACCACGATGTTTCCGCCGTTTGTAAATGCATATCCCGCGAATTTATCGGATCCCTTGTATTCGTAGACCACGGATCCGTCTCCGATCGTAGCGGGCTTTTCACCGCTTGCAAGTCTTGAAGTGATATTTTTGACAGCTTCATTTTCAACAGCATTTCCGATCTTATCCGCGGTCGAATGATAAACCATCATTCCGTCAGCACTTACAAAGTAAGCATAGGAGCCGTCCACCCCCGTAAGCTCAATATCTCCGAGCACTCCGCCGAAATACTCGTTTAAAACAGTCCTGTTGTTTTCCGGATCGGCTTTTAAGAGATCGATCATTGCATTTTCGACCTCTATACCGGCCTGTGCATCACCGGACCCCTCCTGACAAAGCGCATTTATTCCGTCGGCAGCAGCCTGCGCAACATTCATAGTGTACTTCTTGTACGCCTCCACAAGAGTATCTTCCGCATTCTCAATAGCCATTGCCGAAAGGATAAGTCCGGATATGACAAATGTGAGTGCCACTAAGGCAACGGTCCTGGTAATGCTTGAGTGAATAAACTTTACTTTTGCTGTTTTCTTTTCCACTAAAAGCACCTCTCATATTGGGGTAAAAATAAGGGTAAGAAATACCTGTTTTTCTTACCCTTACTTATAACGCTATGTATACAGTATAAAGTTATTGACCTGATTTCACAAGTGCCGAATTCGTTAATTTCCCGATGCTTTCTCGAAATCTTCGATGATTTTTCTTTCGGGAGCGGGAGTCAGGAGACTTACGATCACGATGAAGATGAGAGATACGATAAAGCCGGGGAAAAGCTCATAAATACCGAACACTCCGCCAAGGGGCTTGACCAGGAACTTCCACACGAAGATCATTACGCCTCCGCTGATCATTCCGGCAAGAGCACCGTACTTATTGGTTCTCTTCCAGTAAAGTGCGAGGATCATAAGAGGTCCGAATGCGGCACCGAATCCCGCCCAGGCAAAGGATACGATCTGGAATACGGAACTGTCGGGATCCGCGGCTATGAAAAGAGCGATAACCGACATGACAATAACCGCAATCCTCGCGATAAGCATGTTTTTCTTATTATCCTGACCCTTTGCAAAGAACTTACCGTAAATATCATCGGATGCGCTGGACGCTGCGGCAAGAAGCTGTGAATCTGCGGTGGACATCGTAGCTGCGAGGATTCCGGCAAGGATCAGTCCGGCTACGCAGGCTGTAAATACTCCGTGCGATGACAGCAGTTCTGAAATTTTGATGATAGCGGTCTCGGGATCGTCAAGAGCTGCGATCGCGCCGTTTGCGACCATTCCGCGAGCCACAAAGCCGATAATGATCGCGGTAAACATTGCGATAACAACCCAGATACATGCTATCTTTCTGGAAAGCGCAAGCTTTTCTTCCTTCTCGATCGCCATAAATCTGAGCAGAATGTGGGGCATTCCGAAATACCCGAGTCCCCATGCCATGGTCGAGATCTTGGTCAGGAAATTGTATGGAAGAATTTCTCCGTCAGATATCACTGTGCTGAAATCAAGATATCCGGGAAGGGCTTTGGCGTTTTCGAATACTTCCCTCCATCCGCCGGCCTGTGCGGCACCATAGAAAAGGATCGTCACAAGGGCTATGGTCATGATGACGCTCTGGACAAGGTCCGTGGTGGAAGCAGCAAGGAATCCTCCGAGTGTTGTATATGCTATGATCACGAGTGCGAAGATGATCATCGCGATCATGTAGTCGACGCCAAAGAGCGAGTTGAAGAGCTTTCCGCATGCGGAGAATCCACTCGCGGTATAGGGTACGAAGAAAACAATGATAACGATCGCAGAGATCAGCGAAAGGACATTTTTATCGTCACCGAATCTGTTGGAAAAGAAAGCGGGAATGGTGGCCGAACGATTGATCTGGCTGTATCTTCTTAGCTTCTGAGCAACAATTACCCAGTTAAAATATGTTCCGATCGCAAGTCCGAGTGAAGTCCAGAAAGGATCCGCAAGACCGGATGCATAGGCAAGTCCGGGGATTCCCAGAAGAAGCCAGGAACTCATGTCGGATGCTTCCGCACTCATTGCCGTAACAAGGGGACCGAGTTTTCTTCCGCCGAGATAATAATCCTCAGTTGTCTTATTCGTCTTGGAAAACCTGATTCCCACGAACAGAACAAAAAGAAGATAAAGAATGATTACCGCCAAAATACAGATCTGTGACAACGCCATAAAAAATCCGCCCTCCGATCAAAGATTCTCGTCCAATATTGCCTTAAGTGTCTCTCCCGATTTGCGAAGAGCAGCAAGCTCCTCATCGGAAAGCTTCGCAGGAACCGCAGCCTCAACGCCGTCCTTTCCCACTATAGCGGGAAGTGAAAGAGCCATTCCGTCAAGTCCGTACTCTCCGTGGATCATACGGGATACGGGAAGGATTGATTTCTCATCCCTGATAACAGCTTCGCATATTCTGCGAACGCTCATTGCTATTCCGTAATATGTGGCCTGTTTTTTCTGAATAATCTCATAAGCCGCATTCTTAACATTATCGGCGATCTCTTTCATGGCATTCTCATGATCGAAATGACCCTTGAGTTCGCAGAATTCGTTTACGGGAATACCGGAGATATTGGCACTCGACCATACCGCTATCTCACTGTCTCCATGCTCACCGAGGATGAATGCATGTACGTTTCTGGCATCAACATCAAGATGCTCCCCGAGCAGATATTTAAATCTTGCGGTATCAAGAACTGTACCCGATCCGAATACCCTGTTCTCGGGAAGTCCCGAAAGCTTCTGTGCGGCAGCGGTGAGAATATCAACGGGGTTAGCCGCGATAAGAAGGACTCCTTCAACCTTCACCCTGTTAAGTTCACCCATGATGGATCTGAAAATTGAAATGTTCTTTTTAACAAGATCAAGTCTCGTCTCACCGGGTTTCTGGTTTGCACCGGCAGAGATAACTATGATCGCCGCATCCGAGATGTCTTCGTATTTTCCGGCATAGATCTGCATGGGCTTTGCATACGATAGGCCGTGTGCGATGTCCAGTGCTTCTCCCTCTGCTTTATCGATGTTTGCATCGATAAGGACCATCTCGCTGAAGAGCCCGCTCTGCATGATGGCAAAAGCAGAAGCACTTCCAACGAATCCGCAACCTATAAGAGCTACTTTTCTTGTATCAACCGCCATTTGACTTCCTCCTTTTTTTCTCATAAATCCTGTAGAACCTTGTGGTAAAAGGATATGCGTACTTAGAATAGGAAACCATATCTCTGAGCTTTATACAGTAGATATATCCCCACGACGCTGCCTTTATCCATATCTCATCATCTTCTTCGATAACGCCGATGACAGTCATATAGTGGGATTTAACCGTCTGCTTGCAGGGCTTTCTGTCTTCCGTATACATCGGGATGGTCTTGTTCCTGAATATGTAGGGAATGCGCGGACCTGCAGTGAAGATAACAGGGTAATCATTTTCAAGACTCTTTTTGATATCCGCGGCTTTCCTGCGCAGCTGGTTCCTTGCCGTATGTCCCCAGCCTATCCTGAGTCCCACCGAATGTCTGATCAGATACAGGTCGCACAAAAAGGGATAATAATAAGGAGCTATCCCGAGACCCGGGACGATATACATACCGCCCCGTTTCATCTTACGGATCTGCTCCTTATAATCATCGCGCTCTTTGGGCGCTTTTATATAACCTTTGTACTGTGCAAGATCGTGCAAAGCAATTACTCCGCATCCACTCTTGCGGAGATTCTTGTCGAAGGTGTTTTCATCGGAAAACCACATCTGGGATCCTGCATTATACTTATTTTTCAAGGAATATGTTTTGCTCTGCAACGACTTACTCCCGAAATCATCTTACTCTCTCATCACCCCAGAAAAACAGTGCAACGGTTCCGGGGCCGGTATGGCTTCCGATGGTGGCGCCGATATCATAGATCTGAACTTTTCCATCCATCTTGGTAAATTTCTCTTCGATAAGATCCGCAACGGCTCTTGCATCCTCATAGCAGTCGGAATTGCTGATGAATACCTTGCCGCTGTAATCAAGTCCGTCCTGAGCATGTGCTTCCATCATCTCAACGATACGCTTGATTACTTTCTTCTTGCCTCTGATCTTCTCACGTGGGATCAGCTTTCCCTCATCATTTACATTAAGAAGGGGGCATATTCCGAGTACGGTACCGATGGCACCGGCGGTCTTGCTGACTCTTCCTCCTCTGATATAAAAGGTAAGATCTGTCGAGAAGAACCAGTGATGAGCTTTATTCTTGTTGGCTTCGAGCCAGTCCCTGACTTCATCGATGCTCTTTCCTTCGTCGCGAAGATCTGCAGCTTTATCGACAACAAGTCCGTGTCCCGTTGATGCAGCAAGTGAGTCGACGACATAAAGCTTTCTGTCGGGATACTTGGGAGCCAGCTCCTCCATTGCAAGCCTTGCCGAATTATACGATCCGGAAAGACCGCTTGAAAATGCGATGTGAAGAACGTCCTTGCCTTCTTTCAGCATGGGCTCGAAGAACTCAATGTACTCTCCCATGGTTACCTGGCTGGTCTTGGTCTCTTCACCGTCGATCATTCTCTTAAACAGTTCCTTGGGTGGTACTGTTTTTCCCATATCATCGGGATAATCGGTTCCTCCGAGTTCGAAATGGAAATAAATGACTCCGATGTTTCTGTTCTTAAAATATTCATGCGAAAGATCGCTTGTGGAACAACAGGTTATTTCAAATGTGCTCACCTTTATTAATCCTCCGTTAAGAGTTATGTGACAGAAAACAGTGTATCACACTGCAGTACGCTAAACAAGAAAAGCAAGCCCCGCGTCTTATTCGGGAACAACTTCAGTCCAGTATTCTCCGTCATAAATATCCGTAAATTTATACATTGCCAGATAATCGCCGCCCACATATGTGTAGCTGAGTCTGATCCTGTCGGGATCCTTGACCACAAGCTGTTCTCCGAGGTAATAGCTGTCAATGTACTCGCCGTTATAGGTATAGTAATCGCAGATGAAATCGATCCTGTCGCCTGACTGAAGTTCGATCAGACCTCTGGCTTCGGTTTCGTTATCGGTTCCCTTGTAATCGATACGCGCACCTGCGATATAACCGTCGGGATTATCATCGTCGAATATTATCTCAAGCTTTACCTGCTCCCCGTTTAAGAAGGCGGGAACATATGCTGTGGTGATCCATTCTTCGCCGACCTGATAGCTGTCGGTTACATACAGCGCAACGGGTTGATCATCGATGGAAAACCATGATCCGTCCACATCGGCGATCAGATTTCCCGACATATCTATATCGAAAATATTATCAAGGCCCAGATCAATGTATCCGGAACCGTCGTCATAATACATTGCAAGGTCAAGTGAATTAACAAGTTCCCACTGGTCGGGAGAAATAGGGATATATACCTTGCTTCCGTCATCCTGCCAGGAAAGAACGGATGCATCAAAATAGTTTGCAGCGATATAATCCGCAGTATCCGCAGTCGTCATTGCTCTTCCGCTTGCAAGATCCGATGAAGCAAATGACGAGATAAGCTGCAGCATATCGGATATTGATGGCGATCCGTACAGGGATGATGCCGAACCTCCCGATAACAGTGAGAGAGGATTGGGGGATGAATTACCCTGATTTCCTACCGCCTGTCCCGAAGCTTCGAGTGAAGCAAATTCCCTTATGCAATCGGAATACTCATCCCCGAGTCCGAGATGGTCAAATGTATTTATCGCCTGATTAACCTTGGTGGATCTGCTGTTATACGGAAAATAGATCGATATGCCGTATGCGTTGGTCATAGCAGATGATGTCCGGTTATACTTGACCGCCGAAAGAACGCATCTTGCAAGTGCACTGCCTTCTTCGCTTCCGATTCCCTGTGCAAAATCAACAAGATCGATCTGGTCTATTCTGGAAGATGTTGCAAATTCTCTCGATCCTGTTCTTGCGTCTGCAACAATTCTGTAATCTCCGCCCGCAATAAGTCCCTGGGTATCCGCACAGAATGCTTTGAATTCACCGGGAATGGTTTCCTGCAGTTCCGCAAGGTCTACGATGGAAAGGGTGGTCTTCTGACCTCTGCACTGCTTAGCGCATGTATCGACGAAATCATCGATGATCATCTTACCTATCTCAATGGTCTCCATCGAAGGATCCTTGGAAAGTGCGGTAAGCCAGTCAGTGTAATACCAGCCTATTCCGGGCTCGGTCTCCTCGGATCCGATAAGGTAATCCGCATACTCGCATGCCATAAGGTCGGTCTCTACGGTTGCCATAAGGCATGCATCAAAACCGATGAAATCATATTTGATCCCCGCCCTGGAAAGAGCAGAGTCTATCTCGGCCAGATCCATGGAACCCGCGCCGGGATTCTTCTCATCATATCCGTATCCCGAAACAGATCCGCCGCCATGATCCCAGAAGATCAGCATATTTCTGTTCGCGGGATAATTTTTGCTCGCATAATCAATGAACCCGGTAAGAGTTGCGGGATCGGTCATTGCACCGGTTCCCATATTATCTTCGAGACATTCGATCTTGCCGCCGCCCGTGATCCTGTAAATCTGGTTTACACTCGATGAGACGATGCTGTTTTTCCAGTCCTTGCACCCGCCGGTATATACGATGACATTTACATTATCCGAAAGAGTCGCGTTTGCCATCTCCATCAGATCGTTGGATGCCATTCCGCCCTTTGACTCAAGGTCCGTTCCGCACATGTAAACCATGATGGTAACGACATCTTTTCCGTCACCGTAAACGGTGGTATATCTGTCTCTTGCATCGGGAGAAACCGATCTGTCGAGAACTCCGATATTCTTATCGGGGCCCCAGTCACCCGCAGTCGACTGAAGGCTCTCGGCATACGGAGAAGTAAATCCCGATAAAACGTTCGAAACATTGGTAAGGTCGGGAATATTGGCATTTTGAATGATCTCCGAGCCCGACTGATAATCGTGGCTGTCTCCATACGAAGAAGCAAATTTGAATATAAACAAAGCGATCAATACAAGAACGGAAACAACCCATCTTCCGCTGCCGCCGAATCTGATGGGTGATCCTGATGAATATCCGCCCGAAGGTCTTCTTCCGGATGATGAATGGAACTGTGTTCCGCCACCCGAAGGCTTGCTTCCTCCTCCGAAACTTCCCGAACCTGCAGGGCCTGTTCCGAGGCCCGAGCCTCTTCTGTGAACTCCTCTTCCGGGTCCTGTTACATTCCTTGATCTACCATGTGGTGTAGGCATAGCAATGCACTCCTCTCAATAATATTCAGATATCCTCGATATCTTCAAAAATCGTCTCGTTTATCACTTTATTCATAACATCTTCGGCGGCTTCATCAACAACCTGCTCAAATCCCGTAAGCGCGGCAAAAGGTGCAAACTGCGCTGCCCTTGCCTCCCTGCTCATCCTGGGATGCCTGACAGGGTCCGGCTCGTGAACGGGCAGATTGATAATGTCACTGTAATCTTTGTTCATGCCCTGTGGCCTCCTACCTGACCGTTTCTTTCGGCAGTCATTGCGCCTTCCTCGAGATTCATACCCTTTAGTATAGCATTTTTCCCGTATTTTTGCTGAATGTTAAGCACCGCCTCCTGAAGCCTGCGGTCTTTTTCCTCATCCTCTTCGTTTTCTTCCCTTATCCTGTTTTCCTCTTCATAATCCGTAAAAAGATCGAGCTGGACATACTCGGTTGCCCTGGCATTTTCTTTTTTACCTTCTTCTTCGGGAAGGGTGTGGTTTGCAACTATATTGACGCGTCTGATCAGAAGATTCATATCGATTATCTCTTCATAGAGCTGCGCCGCAGCAGAAACCAGCGTTCTGGTGGATGATGTGTAATGACCGAGATTCATGCTGCCGCCCGCGGGAGCGGGAACAAGTCTTCCGTAATAATCTCTTACGATCTCGCCCTTGTAATCCTTCATTCTCTCCTTATCCGCAAAATTATCGATATCATATCCGACATAGATAACGAGCTGATCCGTCAGGAGTCCTTTTTTGACAAGATCAAGTGAAAGGAGTTCGGTCATCTCCTTGACTATAAGAAGTCCCTTTTCTGCCGTGTAGGGACATTTGAGAACCTGTCCCGTAGAGATGGAGGTGCTCTTGGGAACATAGCCCTTAACATCCGCAATCTCACAGGGCTCGTATCCCCATGCATGGTCTATGAGGAGCTCCGCATTGATGCCGAAAAGTTTATATAGAAGATCCTCGCTGTAGTGATTGCCCTTGGGTCCTGCAGAACATCTGGCAACATCACCGAGCGTATACATTCCGTTTTTCTCGAGCTTGCGCGCCGTTCCTGCGCCTATCCTCCAAAAGTCCGTAAGCGGCCTGTGATCCCAGAGCATCTTACGGAACTTTCTCTCATCAAGCTCCGCGACTCTGACGCCGTCTTTATCAGCGGGCATGTGCTTGGCAACTATATCCATCGCGATCTTGCACAGGAACATGTTGGTTCCTATTCCTGCGGTCGCGGTGATGCCTGTCTCGGCCAAAACCTCGCGGACCATCTTCATGGCAAGTTCATGTGCGGTCATCTTATAAGTCTTCAGATAATGCGTAACATCCATGAAGACCTCATCGATCGAATAAACATGCATATCCTCCGGTGCCACATATCTTAAATATATGCTCACTATCCTTGCGCTGTATTCCATGTAATAACGCATGCGGGGAGGCGCGATCTCATATCCGAGCTCAAGCGTAGGATCTTTTTTGATATCCGGATCATAGGAGCTTTTTCCCGTGAATTCTTTTCCGCCGAGGGCTCTCTTCCTTGAAGAGTTGATCTCCCTTACTCTCTGGACAACTTCAAAAAGCCTCGCTCTTCCGGATACTCCATAGGATTTGAGAGAGGGGGATACGGCAAGGCAGATCGTTTTCTCGGTACGTGTGGGATCCGCTACAACAAGATTTGTTTTGAGAGGATCGAAGCCTCTTTCGACGCATTCGACCGATGCATAGAATGACTTAAGATCTATGGCGATAAAGGTCCTTCTGTCAGGCCCCTCATCTGAGCATATTCTCTTTTCTCCATACTCTTCAGCCATGGGTTTATTCTAACATAAAAGGTCCGGGGACTAACCCCGAACCTTTTCTTAAAATTACCGTTTTATTATGCGTAAGCGCATCAAATGCCATTTTAGCAGCCCTGATCACATCTTCCCTGCTCTCATCCGTACTTTAGGATTTGATCTCAAAGGGATTTTCTTTTCCCTCATCCATCTCAAGAATTCCTTCGACGCAGTGCTCAACCATCTCTCTTACGGCGACATCCGTATAGAATGCCATGTGGGATGTAAGAAGCACGTTGGGATAGGATTTAAGAACAGCCATGTCATGGTTATCCAGAATATCCCCTTTTCTGTCAAGGTAATAAAGACCGTCTTCATGCTCTATCGTGTCAAGAC
>JAGPFR010000061.1 GCA_018056425.1 Lachnospiraceae bacterium | reverse complement strand
GACATAAATTCATCATTTACCGTGGAAGCAGGATCATCGCCTGTAGTGTGGATGTAAATGCACACCATGGTGTAATTGCCGTTCTCATGAACATATTCAAGAGGAAGGAAGAACTCAGCTGCGGTATCACCGAAGAAATCCTCGTAAGTGCAGAGATATGCTTCATATCCGTCAACGGTCATGATCTCTTCGTCACAGTCATACTCTTCGAGCTCATTGTATTCATAAAGGGCGGAATCCATGTCTGCAAAAGCGGTAACATATACTGTCTGGCTTCCGTCATTTGCTACAAGGTCTCCAAGCTCGGAATTTTCAGCCTCACGATAGAATCCGGAATACTCAACGGTGAACAATCCGTCTCCGTATGTGAAAACTCCGCCCTTTCCTGCTCCGCCGATATCAACAGTCTCAGCATCCTCATCGATTTCAAGAGAAGCAAGAACCGCAAGCGTGATATCATCATCAGGCTTGAAGCCTTCGGAAGTAACGAAGATAGTCTTCTTGTCGATCTTGGCATAGAGAGCATATGCCTTCTTATAAGAAGCACCGGTCCACTTAACATCGGCAATGGTGAATTCCTCTTCGGAATAGTTATCATCTTCGTCAAGAAGAGTCTTAACATACTCCTTAGCGGCATCCTTCTCAACTACCTGGATAAGGATGTACTTGTCCTCATCCTCATCGTCGTAAAGTTTAACGGTACTTTCATTACCCTGCTCATCAGCAGACATTCCCTTGGGAACAAGAAGAGTAAATACACCAACGGTCTCTTCCTTGCCTTTTACCTCGGGGACTTCGAGAGAGTCATCTGCCACAACGGTGGGATCTTCGGGCTCTTTGCCAAAAGTGCAGCCGGAGAGGGTACAGATACCCATCACAAGGCTCAAAATTATGGCAAGAGACCTCTTTCGAAATGTCAATTTCTTTTTCATAATTTCTCCTTTTCACTTCGCAGTGTAAAAAAACACGTCATATTATACAATAAAATCCGCTAAAATTAAACCTTTTGGACAGATAAACTGCTTTCGAACCGCGAGTTTCCTGACTTTCAGCCATATTTTAGATGTAAAAGCCTTAAAAACACTAAATCTTTCCATGATCATGCCGATATTACATATGTGGAGTAACGATATTTGCAAACGGACATTGCAATTCTGAGAAGGATCTCGGTATCGTAAACAGACTTAGAGCAGATCAAACCGGGAGACTGATCATGGGAATGTCCGTTCAGACCAACATGACGGCAATGTTCGCAAGCCGCAATGTAGGGTCGGTAACAGGAAAAATCTCAAAAAGTACCGAGAAGCTTACCTCGGGTTACAAGATCAACCGTGCAGCGGATAACGCTGCAGGTCTTGCCATTTCGGAAAAATTACGCAGACAGGTCAGAGGATTATCACAGGGAACCACAAACGCTCAGGACGGCGTCTCATTATGTCAGGTAGCAGACTCCGCTCTTGCTGAGGTTTCTTCCATGCTGCACAGAATGACCGAACTCAGCATTCAGGCAGCAAACGATACCAATACAGCTAGCGACAGAGCATTTATCCAGCAGGAAATGAACGCCCTCAAGGCGGAAATCTCAAGAGTAGGTGCAACCACCACATTTAACGAAAGACCCATTTTCGATGACATTCTCGGAGAGCCCATATACAGGGATGTACAGCTCGTAACATCTCCGGCGGCCATCTCCGGACACATGACCGAAAGCTATCAGACTCTTGACGGAAAATATCATCCTTCTGCTTCCCTGAACTTTAGCAAAGTTAATCCCGGAAATAAAAATCTTCTCGACGGAAAATCATTTACATTTACATGTAGTGCCGGATGCCCCGAAGCATTTAAGATTACCTTTGATAATACAATACCCTATTCACAAAGCAGTGCTTCCAATCTTTCCGGTCAGATTGAACACAGATATGTTCTCGGCATTTCGGACCTCAATACCGGTGCGGACATCGTCAGCAAGCTCTATGAGCATGTAAGTAACAACATGCCCAACAATTACACACCCGGAACAAACGGCGAGCTCATGGTAAGTCGCTCAAATTTCATGTCCAAGATTAACAACGATACTCTTGCGATATATTCGCACAGAACTTATGACAACAAAGAAGATGCAGAGGCATTCTACAGAGGAAGCACCAGCATATATGGTGCCGTAAACTCCTCTTCCCTCATCGGAATAACCTATAAAGAAGAAGTAAGAGATCTTTGGATCCAGTCAGGTTCCGAAGACGGCGTCGGAGTATACCTCACCATCCCCAGAATGAATGCACAGATCATCGGAGTTGAGGATCTTGATGCAACCACCGCAGAGGGTGCAAAGCAGGGAATCGATAAGATCAAATATGCTCTCAGCGTAGTCAGCAAGGCCCGTTCCGATATCGGTGCTCAGCAGAACGAACTCGAGCACACCATTAACACAAACGGAGCAACGGTTGAAAATACAACTGCATCAGAATCAAGGATCCGCGACACCGACATGGCTAAGGAAATGGTTAATTTAAGCCTCAACAATATTCTCCAGCAGGTCGGCCAGACCATGATGACGCAGGCAAACCAGAGCCAGGAAGGCATTCTGGCTCTGCTCAGATAATTGTTTTCTTGTAACCGACAGGCGATCAGTTGAGACGGATCGTATCAACCGATGAAGAAGTGGACAGGACGAATCTGTAGGCCTTATCCGTGGGGATCATAAGCCTTACTCCGTTCCTGAAAGAATCGTTGAACTTCACCTTGCCCCTGTATGTATAGATCAGACAGGAAGCTTCGTTATATATCACAAGATCATTGTCTTCAAACAATACATCCGTATATTCAAAATCAATATCAAACTTTCCTACGAGACTGTCTCCCGAATTATAAACATCCATTCTGTATCTGGCATCAGTATCCGTAGATCTGAAAACCAGGCCCAGATATCCGTTACCGGCAAATACTGACTTGATCTCGTCAGAAATCAGGTGCTCGCCCAGAGACTCGGGCTGTTCCGCACCTTTATATATCATGAATCTCTCGTCTCCTACGGCATAAGCCGTGGAATCATCCAGGAATCCGACTTCGGGAACAACAAGATCGGTATAGTCATAACTGCTTACCAGAAAGTCGGTATAATTGTCACCGACCTCTGTAAGATTGTAGAAAGCTATCGTGGATTTAACAGTTCCCGCATCCACATAGATAAAGCTTACACACAGAAGATTACCCGCAGGTGAAAGTGCCAGACTTACGGGATATCCGCTTCCGGACATATGCATCTGTCCGCTGTAGAGCAGGTCCCCGGCAGGCGAATAAGTATTGATAAGAGTGCTTTCGCCTCCGTTTAAAACAAGAGTGACTCTTCCGGTTTCGGACACCGCAACATCTTTTATCGGAAAGTTTGTTTTAAAACTTCCAAGTTTTTCTTTTTCATTGAGGATATATACATCCCTGCCGTTGTAAGCGGCAATGGCAACGGTTCCGTTGCATTCACTTACCCTGATGTCCTGCATCTCATATCCCTGATCCCATACGGTCTTTCCGTCGGCATCGATGCAATGGGCACCGTCATGGCTGTAGGACAGGATACTGTGTCCCAATCTCATATCCCTCTGGGAATCGGGAACATTTCTCTCATGAGCGGCGAGAACTTCGTAACCTGTATATACATGGGACTGAAATCTCGCATAGATGATAAGAATAAGTACCAGAATCAGGACAATGAACAGCATTGTCCTGTATGCGTTCATTGCCCTGTGCTTTTTTAATTTACTTCTGTAATCATCAGGTGACTGATCGTCCGATCTGCCCCCTTTGATCGTGCGAAATTTAGCCATTTTTCCGATTATTTAAATGCGTATACAGTGGTGGTATCAAGACTTCTTGAAGGTCCGAAAACAGGACTCTGGAAGTTCTCATGATGAATTGCATCGGGATAGAACTGAGTCTCAAGGCAGAGTCCGTATCTCTTATTGAACACGGCTCCTTCTTTACCCACCTGGCCTTCCTTAATGAAGTTTCCTGCATAGAACTGAACTCCGGGAAGATCGGAATATACTTCCATTACTCTTGAGCTCTTGGTTGCCCAAACGGTAGCAACCTTACGAAGGGTTCCGTCATAACCTCTTACGCAGAAGTTGTGATCGTATCCGCCGGCGAAGTTAAGCTGCTCAAAATCATCATCGATGTGATCCTTGATAACGGTGGGAGAAGTAAGATCCATGGGAGTGCCCTTTACGGATGCTATCTCTCCGGTAGGGATAGACTCGTTATCGGTAGGGGTGTACTCGTCAGCTTCGATCTGGATCTTGTTTCCGCAGATGCATCCGGACTTGA
This sequence comes from Lachnospiraceae bacterium, assembly GCA_018056425.1. Taxonomy (GTDB): domain Bacteria; phylum Bacillota; class Clostridia; order Lachnospirales; family Lachnospiraceae; genus AC2028. The sequence goes on along the minus strand of JAGPFR010000061.1, from coordinate 6,016 downwards.
ATCCGTCGAGATTAAAGTATGAATGGTTGGTGGGATTCAGGATGGTATTTTCATCACTGCTTCCGACATAGTGAAGCTTAAGTTCATTGTCATCGGTTACGGTATAAGTGACGGAAAGCTTCTTGTTTCCGGGGAATCCGAGTGTTGCGGGATCTTCGATCGAAAATGTAACGCTGTTGTCGTCGTTGTCTACATCCCAGACTCTCTTGTGATATCCGTTTTCGATGTGCGAATGAAGGTTGTTTCTGTCGTTATCGTTGATATCGAGTTCGTAGTGAACACCGTCGATCTCATACTCCGCATTTCCGATACGGTTGGCATTGGGACCGATCGTTGCGCCGAAGAAACTGGGATTTCCGTAGTAATCATCTGCCTTGTCAAATCCGAGAACAACATCCTCTTTATTTCCCTGAGCATCAGGAACGATAAGGCTTACAAGGATCGCACCGAGATTGGTAACAACTGCGGTCAATCCGTTTTTGCCGGTAATGGTATAAAGTTTAAGCTCTCTTCCGTCACGGCTGCATCCGAACTCTTTAGAAGTAACTGACATAGTATGGCCTCCTTTAAACTTCAACCCTTCCGTCCAAAGCACGGGTAAGGGTGATCTCATCGATATATTCCAGATCTCCTCCGACGGGCACACCGCTTGCTATTCGTGTAACCTTTACGCCGAGAGGCTTAATGAGTTTGCTTATGTACATTGCGGTAGTTTCGCCCTCGATACTGGAATTGGTTGCCAGAATAACCTCACTGACAGGATTTGCTTCATCCGAGCATCTCTCAACCAGTTCCTTGATCTTGATATCATTGGGGCCCACCCCGAGCATGGGAGCTATGGCTCCGTGAAGAACATGGTAAACTCCGCCGTATTTCTGAGTCTTCTCATATGCGGACATATCCCTTGTATCTTCTACGACCATTATCTGGGAATGGTCTCTTGCGGGATTGGAACAAACCGGGCAGGTTTCGGTATCGGTCAGGGTATAACAACATGAGCAGTATTTAACCCTGCTCCTTGCCTCAATCATTGTATCTGCAAGCCTCTTAACCTTCTCGGGAGGCATGTTTATCATATGAAAAGCAAGTCTCTGTGCCGACTTATCACCGATCCCGGGAAGTGTGGCCAGTTCCGAAACAAGCCTGTTTACGTATCCGCTGTAAAGTTCCATTTAGAATAATCCCGTGGGCATTCCGCTCATTCCCATGATCTTCTCGCCTGCTTCGTCTGCCTTATCCATTGCATCCTTGATAGCTGCAAGAATAGCATCCTGAAGGGTCTCGATATCATCGGGATCGACAATGTCCTTATCAAGAGTAATGGAAAGGACATCGCGTGCTCCGTTAATTGTAACCTTAACGGCATCTCCGCCTGCAGATCCGCTGAATTCGGTGGACTCAAGCTCTTTTCTGCCCTCTTCCATCTGACGCTGCATACGCTGTGCCTGCTTCATCAGATTCGCCATGTTTCCGGGCATTCCTCCGCCGGGAAATCCTCCGTGTTTTGCCATTTAAAATTCCTCCGTATCTTCTTCTGTATCTATCGGCACATTTACGGTACCGGGTTTTACCATATTTCTCAGATCGTACAGACCCGAATCAAACATTTCGTCACTGTCGGTTTCCTTAACACTGAACTCAACCGAAGCACCGACATGATTTTCAAAAATCTCGCTCAGATCGTGGTGAGGCTGCTCGTTGTTAAGAAGCTTTGCACCCATATTTCCTGACGAAAAATAAAGAACAAGTTTGCCGTCATCACCCAAAACGGGCTTGCATGTCTTCATATAGGACATGTCATTGGGACATTCCGAAATGATCTTGGGCCAGCTCTCCACAAGCTTTCTGACATCTTCGGGAAGCGCCTTAGGAGCTTCGGGCATCCTGATATCTTCACGGATGACCGGTGCCTCGCCTGCGCCTGCTGCCTGCGAAGGCCTGAATGCGAAATTGCCGTCTTCAAGTCTCTTCTCAAGTGCAAGAACCCTGTCCGTAAGCGACTCGGGATCTTTGATCGCCATTCTCGGTTCACAGCATCTGATGAATGCTATCTCCACGTAAACTCTCTTTTGCGAAGCGTACCTGATCTGCGAAGTCAGTTCCGAGAAAATCCTGATATATCTGATAACGGAATCGAGCTCGCTCATTCCCGCATCTTCACGAAGCCTTACCATATTCTCGGATGAGATATCTATCATCCTGGCAGTATCGGGTGATGCGACGATCAGCATGATGTTTCTCAGATACCACACAAAATCCGTAACAAACTGAGTAAGCTCCTTACCCTGCATCGTCATCTCATCAATGATCCCAACACACTGAAGGGTGTTACGGTCGAGAATGCCTCTGTAAAGTCTGCTGAACACTTCGGTATCAACTGCGCCCAGAACCTCAAGAGTCTTATCATAGGATAAAGGTCCGTCGGACTGGAAAGCTATCGCCTGATCGAGAAGTGAAAGCGCATCTCTCATGGAACCGTCGGCTTTTCTGGCGATGTATCTGAGCGCCTTGTCATCCGCCTCTCTGCCTTCTGCTTCCATAAGCTCTTTCATCCTGGATACGATCGTATCTATCCTGATACGTTTGAAATCATATCTCTGACATCTGGACAAAATGGTCGCGGGAAGTTTGTGGACTTCCGTTGTTGCCAGGATAAATATCGCCCATTCGGGAGGTTCCTCAAGCGTCTTAAGGAGTGCGTTGAATGCGGACTCCGAAAGCATATGAACCTCATCGATGATATAAACCTTGTATTTTCCGAGCGTGGGTCGATAAGAAATACCTTCGATGATATTCCTTACTCCGTCGACACCGGTATTGGACGCGGCATCGATCTCATAGACATTGAGTGATGAACCGTCTGCGATGGATCTGCATGAATCGCATTCTCCGCAGGGACCGTCATCTGTCGGATGTTCACAGTTCACCGCTCTTGCGAGGATCTTTGCTATGGATGTCTTACCGGTTCCTCTGGTCCCGGTAAACAGATAGGCGTGACCGATCCTCGAATTCTTCAGCTGATTCCGCAGCGTCGTTACTATATGATCCTGACCCCTTACCTCGGAGAGGTTGGTCGGACGAAATTTACGATAAAGAGCTGTATAGGACATTTATCAGTCTCCGAATGATATTCCCGTAAGTTTTGCTTCTTTGATGATGCTTGCATCGGGATCGAGATATTTGAGTTTGCCGGCTACCTTATCGAGAGGAACCTTTACGATCTCACGATTACGATATCCGACCATGAATCCGTATTCATTGTTAAGGATAAGTTCTCCGGCCTCGGCACCGAGTCTTGTGGCAAATACTCTGTCGTAAGGACAGGGGCTTCCGCCTCTCTGGGTATGACCGGGAACGGTTACTCTGACCTCGCGTCCGGTTTTCTCCTGGATCTGTGCAGCGATCTCATATGACACCGACGGATACTTGGACTTCTCCGCAAGCTTCTTGCGATCCTTCTTGGACATTGCAGCTACTTCCTTGGATATTGCGCCTTCCGCAACGGCAATGATAGTGAACTTGCTGCCGCCTTTTTCCCTCTCTTCGATCTTGTCGACGATCTTCCCTATATCATACGGGATCTCGGGAACAAGGATGATATCGGCGCCTCCTGCCATTCCGGCATTAAGCGTGAGCCATCCTACCTTGTGCCCCATGACTTCAACGATAAATACTCTTCCGTGTGAAGCTGCCGTGGTGTGGATGCAGTCGATCGCCTGTGTTGCGATATCTACCGCGCTCTGGAATCCGAAAGTCATATCGGTTCCCCACAGATCGTTATCTATGGTCTTGGGAAGAGTTACTATATTGAGACCTTCTTCGCTGAGAAGATTTGCGGTCTTATGGGATCCGTTTCCGCCGAGAACAACAAGGCAGTCGAGTTTGAGCTTGTAATAGTTCTGCTTCATGGCTTCGACTTTATCAAGTCCGTTCTCATCGGGCTCGGTTATGGTCTTAAAAGGAGTTCTTGAGGAGCCTAGGATGGTTCCTCCTTTGGTCAGGATACCGGAAAAATCCTTGCCGGTAAGCATACGGAAATTGCCGTAGATAAGTCCCCTGTATCCGTCTATAAAGCCGTAGATCTCTACTTCCTGTCCGCTGTGAGCAATGGTCTTGACCACACCTCTCATGGCAGCATTAAGAGCCTGACAGTCACCGCCGCTTGTAAGCATTCCGATTCTCTTCATATCCGGCCTCCTATTCAATCCCCATTTACTGTTTATCCTGCACAAAAAACCAACTTAAATAATACCACAAAAGGCCCCTTCTCTCAATGAAAAAAGGAAGGCAAAAGAGCCTTCCTTTTACGCTGTTTTATGCGTTTTTTTCAGTGCCAGTAGGGCTGTTGATCCTTGTGGGTATAACCCTTGAGCTTAATGCCGTATTCCTCGATCCTGGCCTCATATACCGGCTTTTCTTTGGTCTTTAATCCGTTTGAGTTAACAGCCTCCGAAAAAGCATCCTGAAGCTCCTTATAATTCATTTGAGCGGCATCCTTGTAGTTATTTGACATGTTCATGTCTATGCGTGCCATGATCATATCCATATTCGATGCAGCCCTGGATTTAAATAAGCCCATAAAGATCTCCTTATTTCCTGCTGAACAGAAGTCCGAATGTTCCGGGACCGCAGTTTATGGCGATCGCGGATGTCGCTTTCTGACAGTATACCACCTCAAACGGAACGATCTTAAGAACCTTTTCCTTGATCTCATCGATCTCCGACTTCTTCATCCCGACATAGGTGATAAAGAGAATGGATGTATCGATATCCGAAGGATTGCTCAGCGTTCCCGTGATGTATTTATCCCTGGATCTGCTTCGTCCGCCGATGATAACCCTTCCGACCTTCATGAATCCGTTCTTCATCTGTATAACCGGATGGAACATGAACGCATTTGTGATCTTGTATGCGGTTTCCGAAAGTCTTCCGCCGCGGTACAGATACTCGGTCGTATCCATGATAAAACCGGAGTTGATCTTGCTCTTTTTCTTCTCAAGCTCTTTGATGATTGCCTTGATGTCCGTGGTTCCCTGATCGACCATAGCCTTTGCTGCCAGAGTCATTATACCGGTTCCGCTCGATAAGCTTCCCGAATCAAATACGAATACATTGTAAAAAGAAACCGACGCTTCGCAGGCCTTTTCATAACCGTGGCTCGTATTTTTCGAAGTCGAGATATGAAGTATGTTCTGCGCATACGAAAGCTGCTCTGCAAAGAATGCTTCATAATCGGCGGTATCCGGAGCCTCGCTTCGTGCAGTGACGTCTTTCTTATCAAGGTATTTTAAGATCACATCGCCCTCTGCCTCGATCCCGTCATAGAACACGCCCTTGGCCGTATAAACCTTATAAGGAACAATGGGTATCTTAAGGGATTTGAGCAGGCTTCTGGGGATATCAGCGATGGAGTCTGTGGTAACGAGGATAGGTATCTTTTTCCTGGATGCCCTTACGATCTTATCGGTCTCCGACCTTAAGCCTTCATCCTCTATGGTTACGATGTCTTCGGGCAGGAAATCTATGATGGTCTTTTCAAGCTCCACTGCCTCAAACGGCTTGAGGAGATATCCGTCGAATCCTTCCCTTCTGTACAGAGCCTGATTTTCGCTGCCGGCATTTGCGGTCATCGCCACAATGGGAACCTCCCTGCACAAGCCGCCTCTCTGCTCCCTGATCGCATGCAGACATTCGATCCCGTCCATACCCGGCATCATGTGGTCCATAAGGATCACATTGAAATGTTCCTCCGCGGTAAGTCTGAGAGCCTCTTCCCCGCTTTCGACCGCAGCAACCTGCACCTTGGTATCTCTGAGGAGCTTGGTGGCAACCATCAGATTTGCGGTATTGTCATCAACAAGAAGCACCTTTGCTGAAGGAACCTCAAAGGTCTGATGATATTCGTTTTTCCTTGCACCCTTAAATCTTGCAGGCTCATATTTACCGAGCGCTCTTTCATCCGCGATCTCCTGCTCTAGACTGAACACGAATGTCGATCCCTTGGTATAGATACTGT
>JAGPFR010000060.1 GCA_018056425.1 Lachnospiraceae bacterium | reverse complement strand
GAAGTTAAGTGTTCGCGCCAGTTCTATACAGTAATCGATCTGTTTGGTGGTCATCGAAAAATCCCCCCGGAATCAGTTATTTAAAAATTAAATCAATTATAGGATATTTGAATTGGATGCTTCAAGCGTTCTGTGTGATAATTTATACAACGAAGCGAATAAACACAGTTCACGAAAACTATAACGGAGGATAACACGATGGCTAAAACACTGATAGCATTCTTTTCAAGAGCAGATGAGAACTATTTTGGCGGAGCAATGAGATACGTAAAGATCGGGAACACCGAGATTGTAGCAGGGATCATGAAGGAGCTGACAGGTGCGGATACCTTTAAGATCGAGATGAAGGATCCTTATTCACCGGTGTACATGACCTGTATCGATGAAGCGAAGAAAGATAAGCAGAATAATGCAAGACCCGAGCTTACCGGATACTTAGACAGTATCGATGAGTATGACACAATCGTTCTTGGTTACCCGAACTACTGGGGGACTTTTCCGATGGCAGTCGCAACTTTCCTGGAAAGATATGATTTCACCGGAAAGACCATCCTTCCACTTTGCACCAATGAAGGAAGCGGAATGGGATCCAGTGAGAATGATATTAAAAAGTCTGCCAAAGGAGCAACAGTAAAGAACGGACTTGCGATCACCGGTTCTAAAGCGGCAGATTCCAAGGATGCGGTAAAGAATTGGTTTGCAGCTAACGGTTTGATCTAAAAAAGGATGGTAAGAGATCCTTTCTGACAGATAGATAACCTTTCACAGATTAAAATATCGAATTGTGCATGTGCAAGACTAAATTCCGGTTTGGGGTCAAAAGCATAGAATTTCGGATTTCACTTTACGTTTTATTGACTAAGGATAATGGAAAATAGTGAAAAAATAGTGAAAATTTAATGAAATTATCAAGGGCGATCTGCTATAATATCATCGAGGTGAATTAAGATGATTAAAGTGGTTCTGACCAATGAGATATTAAAATATATAACCGAAATAGATAAAAACAGATACAAGGTTTCTTCTGTAAAACTACCAAGGACTGTATCAAGCAGACTGCGGAAGAATTCAAAGAAAAAGAGTTCATATGCGTCAAATAAGATAGAAGGTAATCCCCTCTCTGAAAAGCAGGTTGATGAAGTAATAGAGCGGGATGAAAGAAAGCATTTCCTAAAGCCGGAACAGGAAGTGCGCAATTATTTTATGGCGCTGAATTATCTGGAGGAGAAGGTAAAAAAGAAAGAACGATTTTCAAAGAAACTGATATTGGATGTCCAGAAATATGTTGAAAAGGGAGCATCTAAGGAAAAAATCGGACTAAGAGGAGTTATGCCTCCCGGAGTATTGTTTGCCGTTTATGATTCTCAGACCGGGAATCCTGATTATATTCCACCGGAGTACCTTGATATACCGGAGCTGCTTGATGAATTAGTCGAGTATGTAAATACCACTGATGATCACCCGTTAATAGTCGCAGCGGTCGTACATTATCAGCTGGTTACGATACATCCGTTTGAAGACGGAAATGGTCGAACTGCACGTTTGCTTTCCGGATATATTTTGGATATCAATGGATATGGATTTAATGGCATCGGTTCATTGGAAGAATACTTTGCATATGACATTAATGAGTATTATGAATCGATACAGATGGGATTGCCGGTGCTTTATTACTCCGGAAGAAACAATCCGCCTCATCCGGAAGTATGGGTTAATTATTTTCTGAGGATGGTGCTGTTGTATTCCAATAAGATTTGTGAACTGTCAGAAAGTTCTATTGAGGATGAAGTAAGCGGAAGCTTATCATATTTAAAGGGTAAGGAGAAGGAACTGCTCCTGTTTTTGATAAAGAGATATAAAGGAGAGTTTACGCCGATCGAAGTCAGCCGTGAAATGGGGGTGACAAACAAAACGATAATTAACAGATTGTCAGTGCTGGTGAAAAATGGTTTTGCGGAACCTCTATTGGTAAATCAGCGTATCAGATCCTATGAACTTAGTGATTTTACGAGGGATAACGAAAAAAAGATAAAAAAGATGATTTCATAACTTGCATTGGCAGAATCATTATAATGACCTCAAAAAACGGAGGTACATTACAATGAATCAGGAAACAGCAAATTACATTATGCAGAGGATGTCGAAATATGCATATGAGTTTAGACCAGAATGAATGGAGTATTGCCAGGGATGACCTGGTATATTCAATAACATCTCTCGGATTTCCTGAGGAATTAGGAAACGAAATCGCAAAAAATCTTGGCAGTCCCAAGGCTATACGGCGCATGACCTCATATCTTCGTCAGACACATCCTAAAAGTGCCGAGGAGATAGTGGATGAAATGCTTGCGATCAAGTCTGAGATTGATGCCTGGAGAGAGCGAAAAGAAGCTCAGAATGCTAATGCCAAACTTAATGAGATGCGCTATTACGGATTGTTTGATTCTGAAGAGTAGGATTTTCCAGAAGCTAAGTTGCCCTAATTGCGGTGCCAAGCTTGATGCAGAGGACAATCTTGACGAGCTTTTTTGTAATTATTGTGGATACAAGATCGTATTAGATGATGATGCAAGAAGAACTGCTAAAATTCGTATGAAGGAAATTGAAGCGGCTCAAAGAATGAAAGATATAGAAGCAGATGTAAGTAGATTGGGAATTAATACAATTAAAACTAGAAGTATCTTGAATTAAAGATAATTGCGTTTTGAAGAGTTATAGACGTAATAGCCATGAAAAGGATGCTTGCTATCCCATTGTCATCTGTTATTCGTCTTTATCAGCTGATGTCAGGCTTCCCTGATTTCCGTTAAAGCTTCCGTATACACCGATTTTCTTGGGTGAGATGAGAATGCCTATAATAACTCCGGTAAGGAGAAGGATGATCCCGATGAGGGTTACCTCTGTCTTAGTGCATCCGCCTTCCGCAATCTTGTCCCTGTATTCTTTGATCATGTTAATTAACCTCATTTACATCACCTGTAAAACTGTACCGGCTTAAATTCTCCGAGATTATCCACGTATCCGTATCTGTAAAAAGTTTCGAAGTGGTCCAAAAGCTCCTGCTCGCTGACGATTTTATCTACAAGCTTTGTCTGATCCCCTTCTTCCATGCCGACCTGAAGATCATATCCTCCGGGAGCGGAAGCTGCCTGCATATACCTGACGCCGTACGTAGCCTGCTTAAGGGTAAGGAGCACATGCTCGTCATTTACATCGATCATCTTACGGATCCTTACCAGTACTTCATCCCATGAAGGATTCTGTATCGGAGCATCATAGAAATTCTCTAAGACCGATCCGCCGGTATATTCTACGTTCTGAAAAGCGACATCACTTGTAAGCTTCCGGTTACCCTTTGTTACGATAAGCGGAACAGCTATAGCGATTACAATCACAAATATAAAGAATAAGAGTAATATCGATAGCATACCGGCCTCCTTCGTCACATATATTCTTCATTATATCACTGTTACTTACGGCATATAATACTCACAGAATTCATCGATTGTTTCTCTAATGGCTTGTTTGCCTTCTGCGGCATTTTCCAATTCAGACTGAATTGAGTAATTTCCTCTTCGATAGGATGTGTCCCACTCATACAAAATAGCTAACTCATAATTCTCGAAGCTTTCCGGCATTTCGGAACTGTCTGTGAGCTTTTGATCGAAGGGGATGTTTACGGGGCTTCCATCCTTCATAAGGATATAATAAAGTTTCGTAGATCCTACGGTTTCTTTGGCGACCAGATCTATCGAATATTCGTTTCCAAGCTTTTCAGATATCAGCTCGTTTGCATACTCCGCATAATCCTTCTGAAGCCTTTCGTAAGCATGCCTGATATCTTCAATGGTGTACGGATTCTCTGAATATGATTCCTCAACCTCATCCTTGTATGTGATATTGTATCTTTCTATGGCATCGAAGATCACCGGAAAATCATCCGTCAGATAGGAAAGCATATTCCTCTTATACGTCTTACCGGACTTTAAGTTGATAAAAGTGGTATGACTCGAATTGATTATGCTCTGTATCTCCGGGTAGGTGATCTCTATTTTGCCAAACAATTTCTTGATCGTAATTCCGTTTGTATCAGCTGTAAATTCCATTTTTATACCTCACCTGTCCATTCCTGAAAAAATACTTTTTCTTATTGTATTTCATCTTTACACAAAAATCATTATTATTTGGGATTAAACTATCATGATATTATCCCGGGTAATGGTATAATAACATGTAAGTCCGGTCGTGGCTTTCTGCCGCATCGTCCGGTCTGCATGGAGGTAATATATATGAGCGAAATAGATGATCTTATCAATATGATTGACGGCAAGATGAACAGCGGAGTCAGCAGGCTTAAAGTCGGTTTCAGTGATGAAGTCGAAGAAGGTCAGAAGAAGGAAGCTTACCACCTTGGCAGATGCGATGTGGGAAGTCCCTGGGCTACCGGAACTGTGGGAAATTGCGATGCCGTTGATACGGATTTACAGGTGAAGTGATATGAAAAAACAAGTCGGAAAACTTACATTTGCATATATGCTTACCGCAGGAGCGGTGATTGGATTCGGCGGATGTGCCCTGACTGCTCCTAACCAGGGGGCATATGGACCACCCGAGAGTTTCGATATTGAAGATGATACGGATGATCCCATGAACGAGGTTTACGGACCACCCGAGTTTTTTGATAGCGAAGATTCTGAGTCAGATGATACAGGCGAGGAGCATTATATCGGAACCTTTTACTCGGAGGACGGATCTGTTTCTATAGTGCAGGATTTTGATGCGGGAACAGCTGTGATAGTTGACGGAGACGAATAAATTCCCGTGGAAATATCTGACGGTGTATATGGTCCACGTATCATGAAGTGTGATATAGACGGTGATGGTGAAGATGAATATGTGATCTCCGAGTGTGAGGGAACAGGCACCGGTTTTTCCACTCATGGTCTTTGCATAGTTGAAAAGACTGATTCGGATTACAAGCTCACCCGCTATGATTGGAATTACTTTGCTGAAATAATAAACAGCAGGTTCAGTTATTCATATGATCCTGATGAAAACAAAATCCTCTTCAGGATTCAGAACGGAGAAGAGATTATTGAATATCCCGTAACACTTGAGGGTGATGATAAATTGGATGATGTGGTCTTTACCGACATAGTGGATGTGTATTTTGAGGATGGTAAGGTTTATCTGTCAGCAGCTTCAGGTCTGATCTTCGCAGATCATGGCTGGCCGGAGTACGAGCAGGGCATAGAGCCTTACGCCCCAATCACTGTAGATACCGATTCCGGTATCACAGTCGGAGACTTTACAGTGAGACCTGACGACGGAGAAAAGTAGTTGAAAGAATGAGCATTAGAAACAGTTTTAATATGAAACGTATTAAGAAATCACCACGTTATGCCAAGGTTCCTCTTTTGCTGGGACTTGCTTCTTTACTGTTTTATCCCGTTATCATACTGGGGCGTTTGGATTCTTTTGGCGGCGAAGGATGATATTCCTTACTTATTCGGATATGAGAGATTGGTGTAATCGTTATTATATATATCTAAACGGAGGAATTAACCATGATCAAAATCTACGGATTGCCTACCTGCCCTTATTGTGATTATATACATGAACAGGTAAAGGGTCGTGAAAGCGAATTTCAATATATTAATATCGGGGAACACGTCCGGAACTTGTCTGCTTTTACCAGGCTCAGAGACAGAGAACCTGCTTTTGATCACAGCAAGGAAATCGGGGATATCGGAATCCCCGCATTTGTACTTGAGGACGGAAGCGTTACTTTAGACCCTGCGGATGTTGGATTGATCGAGTATGGAAAAGAGAACGCCTGCTCGGTAGAAGATCATAAAACGGGTAAAAAGGGCTGCTGATCAGGGTAGTCTGTGACTGAAATCTGATTTAATATGGGGTGTTGTCATGAACATAACTGTAATAGATGATAAATGGACTTTCAGAAGGGGATACCTGGATTCCATATCCATGATGGAGGCTGATCCCGGAATAGAAGTGGATCTTCCTCACGATGGGATGATAGGAACTGCTGTTTCCGAGGATGCGCCTGCGGGAGTGGATTCAGGCTTCTTTCAGGGAGGACTGTCCAACTACACCAAATATGTATTCATCCCGGAGAAGTGGCAGGATGGATGCGTGGGACTTAAATTTGACGGATGTATGATGAATGCCACCGTTGATGTAAACGGAAGCAGAGTATCGATATGCCACAACGGCTACGCACCCTTTTACGTCGATCTGACCGATTATGTAACCTATGGTGAGAAGAACCGAATCACGGTTAATGTAAACACGAGTATGCAGCCTAATTCCAGATGGTATACGGGCTCGGGTATTTATCGCAGCGTTTCACTGTGCCATGGTCCCAGGGTTCATATAGTTCCGGACGGAATATATGTCTATACAAAAGAAGTCGCAGACGGCTATGCTTTTCTGGAGGCTCTTGTTGAAGTGGAAAATTCCGGTCTGGGAAATCGTATGGCGGAAGTGGAGCTTTCACTGTATGCGGAAGAAACGGGCGAGCTTGCAGCATGTACAAAGCGTGTGATCCATGTAGGTCGCGGTACGACTGAAAGTGCGAGGATCACCCTTAATGTTAAAGATCCTCTTCTCTGGGATGCGGATACTCCAAACCTTTATAAGGTTAAAGCAATTGTCAGAGACCTCGGAAAATACACTACTCATTTAGTTCCCGATGATGAACCTTCTGCAGATGAGGCAGAGACTCTTTTCGGAATCAGGACAATCAGTGCGGATCCCGTTCGCGGCCTTTTGATAAACGGAAAGAGAGTGAAACTGAAGGGCGGATGTCTGCACCATGACAACGGACTCCTCGGTTCCGTTACATTAAGAGAGATCGAAGAAAGAAAAATAAAGAAGTTAAAGAGCGTCGGATTTAATGCTATCCGTACTGCTCACAATCCTCCTTCATCTGCGCTGATAGAAAGCTGCGACCGTCTGGGCATGTATGTTTTTGACGAAGCTTTTGATGCGTGGTACATCGGAAAAAGAGGAGGAGACTATCATCAGTTTTTTGAAGCTGACTGGGAGAAGGACCTTACTGCATTTGTAAAAAGAGACCGCACGCATCCGTCTGTCATCATGTGGTCAACCGGAAATGAGATTCCCGAACGCGGCGGCCTTGGAGACGGTTACAGCAGAGCAACCAGGCTTGCTGAGAAGATCAGGTCACTTGATTCGAGCAGACTTATCAGTAACGGCATCTGTTCGTTGTGGAGCGGACTTGACGATAAACTTGCGGTAGGACAAAACCAGGCACAGAATGCTGGCGACGGTCTTAAGTCCACACTTCAGGAAACTGCTACAGAACCCTTCACCAACGGACTTGATGTGGTGGGATACAACTACATGGAAGATATCTATGAAAGAGATCATGAGATGTTCCCCGAAAGAGTCATCCTCGGATCCGAGAACTTCCCCAAGGAGATCGGCTTCCGCTGGCCAATGGTTGAAAAGCTTCCGTATGTCATCGGTGATTTTACATGGACCGCATGGGACTATATAGGCGAAGCAGGTATCGGAAAAGCAGCATACGTAGATCCCGATGATCCGAATGCACCCAAGAATCCGTGGGATCTTATGCCTCAGCAGACTTCATACTATCCCTGGAGACTTGCCAATGATGCTGACTTTGATATAAACGGAGGCATGCTTCCTCAGGGAGCATACAGGAGCGTTGTGTGGGGAAGCGATAAGACTTTTCTGTATTCAATGCATCCTGATACCTTCGGTAAAAAAGAGATCGTAGGCATGTGGGGATTTCCCTATGTCATTTCAAACTGGAATTATAAAGGATATGAAGGATTTCCCGTTGAACTCGTAGTCTTTTCACATGCGGAGGAAGTCGAGGTCTTCGTAAACGGAGAGAGCATAGGAAGAAAAGCTGTGTTGGCAGATCGTCCCATGCCCTGCAGCGTAAGGTTTGAGACCGTATATAAAGCCGGTGAAGTAACTGCGGTAAGCTACACTGCAGGTAAGGAAGTCAGCAGGGATACACTTGTGACCACAGGTGAACCTGCAACCATCAGCATTTCTATCGATAAAGAGAGTATGCGTGCCGACGGTCATGACCTTATCTACGCATCCGTCATGATAGTTGATTCGGAAGGACGCGTTGTTCCCGATGCCGAGGTGAGCATAAATGCATCTGTTTCAGGTGCGGGATACCTTGCAGGTTTTGGATCTGCCAACCCTGTTACGGAAGAAGATTACACTGATTGTGATTCCGTAACATATCGCGGCCGAGCCATGCTGATAGTAAGATCGGGTTACGAAGCCGGTACATGCAATGTTAAGGTTAGCTCCGAAAAACTTGGCAGTGCTTCTGCCGATTTCAGCGTGGGTGTATAATATAATAAAAAGTCTGCTTTTGAGGGGGCAATCATGACAAAAAGACTTCTGAGAAAAACAGTTGTAAGTATTGCCATCGCCATTGCACTTATTATTATTGTCAGATTATTTATATGGGCCTGTATGTCCGTCGAAAAAAGAGCCAATCATCCGAAAGTATTGCAGATCATCGATCAGAATCTGACCTACGAGAATGATACGCTGGATGAGCAGCTTTCGCTTGTACTTGAATGGCTGGAGCACCGCCATTTATCGGACAGCGATAAAGGCAGACTCTGTGAGAGGATCAGCCTTATCTATCATGCACGCGGAGACGAGCTGGACTACTACAAATATCTCGGATATGCGCTTTATTATCTTAAACAGAGTGGTGAGAAAGATTACTCTGTAAACATCTACCTGGATCTTGCCAATTTCTATCTCAACAATTATTCCTATGAAGAAGCACAGCGGACGATCGATTTCGCAATGGAGATCGAACCGTTTGATTCGATTGAAAATCTTCAGGTAAATTAATGACGTATACGGTCATCCTGTGGGAGATAAAGTACTTCAGCGTCTCGGGTGGATATTGTCCAAGGAAGAATCCGCAAATGTTACCGCTTACCGCTATGGTGGCGAGGAGTTCGTCCTTATCCTGGAAAAAGAAATCCTTGGGAGTGCACTGGGTGTAGCACAAAGGATCAGAACCTCCATGGAGCATGAAAGCTGGGATTTTGACAGGGATAAAGTTATTACGCTCAGTCTCGGAATTGCAGACGGAAGCGGAGATGAAGATGTGGTGTCCAAAGCTGACGAGAATCTTTATATCTCCAAAAAAAGCGGCAAGAACCGCGTCACAGGCGAGATTAAATATAAGCCTCATAAAGCTAAGCAGGGGATTTGATCGGAGGCACAGATGAAATCCATTCTTATCAAGGATACAACTCGCGAAGAGCGCGAACAGATAATCAAAAACTCGCTGGATTGCGGCGGAGGGTGCGAAAACTGCTCCTCATGCTGGCTTGGCGGCGGGAGTCCCTGGGATATCTATCAGGACTATATAGACGGAAAACGTGAGATAAGAGACATCAGCGCAGGCTACATGGAACAGTATCGTCAGGACAGGCAGATCCTGTAAAAGAAAAAATATGAACAATCCTCCTGAAATCGCATCATCCACATCTGAAGAGCGCAGAGAATATATAAAAGGCAGATACCCTTGTCTGTCCGATTGTGATATGTGCGGTTTGTGCAAAGTGTTTCACGGAAAAGACCCCGAAACGGCATACAATGACTATATAAACGGAACGCGTTCGTTTGCGGAGTGTTCGGATGTTTTTAAAACACGCTACAATTGATGAGGTGAGAAAAGATGAGAGTTTATTTCAAACGCGAAGATGGTTCTACAACTGTTATTGAGATCATTCAGATGATCAGGTATCGAGATGAGAATAATGTCGGTCTTGCCATGCCCTATTCTCAGTATTGTGAAACAAAGGGTTTTAATTTCTACAAGTCTACGACAGCACCGGAAGAGAGGGAATACAATCAGTGGTGTGAACAGCTTATGCGAACCGGCTACCTGGATCTTACAAGAAGCAATCTGTTGTTTAAGGCATATAAAGCGTAAATAAGTTGTAAACGGAGACAGCTATGGTAAATCTCGCGATTGTAGAAGATGAAGATGAATACGCAGCTCAGCTGACTGAGTTTATCAGTAAGTACCAGGAAGAAAGCGGAAATACATTTAGGATTACAAGATTTCGTGACGGTGACGAGATCGTGACCGGATACCGCGGGAGTTTCGACGTTATCCTGATGGATATTGAGATGAAGCTTATGGACGGAATGTCCGCTGCTGAGGAAATCAGAAAGATGGACCGCGATGTGATCATCATGTTCATTACTAACATGACAAATTACGCTATCCGCGGTTATCAGGTTGATGCGCTTGACTATGTCCTCAAGCCTGTCAGTTACTTTGCTTTTTCTCAGAAGCTTGACCGTGCCATCTCCAGGATCAGGAAGGAAAAAACTGACTCGATATCCATCGAGATGTCTTCTGGTATCAAGAAACTGAGCATAGACAGTATTTTCTATATAGAGAGTGAAGGTCACAATCTTATCTTCTATACGGATGGCGGACAGTTTCAGGTCAGGGCCAAAATGTCTGATTTTGAAGAAAAGCTTACTCCTTATCATTTCTTCCGCAGCAATAAAGGGTATCTCGTAAACCTGAAATTTGTTGACGGAGTAGAGGACGGCGCCTGTCTGATAGCAGGTAAATCACTGGTGATAAGCAGATCCAGAAAGAGCGCGTTTATGGATGCCCTTACCAACTTCATGGCGGAGATGTGATATG
>JAGPFR010000059.1 GCA_018056425.1 Lachnospiraceae bacterium | reverse complement strand
CGCATAGATATATCCATATCTGAACTTCATCCCCCTGATATGAGGAACATGAAGAAGTCCAAGAATATGTGATCCTTCATAAAGCAGCCAGAGTACGACCCCGTACAGTACGGCGGGATTATATAAAAAGGATAACAAAAAATGCCCGTGCAGGATCGATCGAACCGCTCTCGTACATCCGCAGCCGGGACAATAAAAACCTGTTACGGCCAAAAAAAGGCACTTTTCGGGTCCTATATACTCTGAAACAGAAGGATAGATAAATATCAGGGCAAGGCCCGGCAATCCGAATACAAGGCCGTATATAAACATCCTTTTATCAAGATCATGACTAAAAAGCCATTCCCTTAAAGAGAATGGCTTTTTTTTATCGGTTTTATGGATTTCCGGATTATCAGTATGACTCATACTCCTCAAACCACTCATTGAGATCATTTATACTGGTGGGCAATGATACAAATGCAAAATAGCTTAATGCAAAAAGGATAAGAGCAAGTACAAGACCGATGATGGAAGTTACAAGACCACCGGTTCCAACGCCGTGCTTATGTCCCTTATTTCCGATGATTGCAAGAATGATACCCACAACGCCGAAAATGATAGCTATAATGCCCCAGCAGCAGCAAACGATGGATAAAATACCGAGAATAAGCGAAATGATCTGGCATGCATTGGGGCCGGGCTTCTGTACGGGAGCATTATAAGGACTGTTGTACTGAGGCTGATATGCCTGATTTGACGCATAATTGCCCTGCTGGGATGAAAGATGGGGCTGCTGAGGTCCAAACTGCTGTGAACCGTACTGCCCTGCATTTTGCTGTGAATAAGGATTGCTGTACTGTCCCGCACCCTGCTGGGAATAAGGATTGCTGTACTGTCCGCTGCTTTGCTGGGAATACTGATTGCTGTACTGTCCGGGTGCGGACTGCTGATTTGAATTCTGATTCTGATTATTGTAATCCATTTTTTCTCTCCTATACTACAATTTACGAAAGCATCATTCTGTCATTGGCAAATTCGGTTCCGCTTACTTCTTCGAACTTTTCAAGAAGATCTTTTACATGAAGATTCTTCTTCTCTTCGCCCCGTACATCATAAATGATACGACCCTCATTCATCATGATAAGTCTGTTACCGTGAACAATGGCATCTTTCATATTATGTGTAACCATCATGGCAGTCAGATGATATTCGTTTATGATCTGATCCGAGATTTCAAGGACCTTGGCGGCAGTCTTGGGATCAAGCGCTGCTGTGTGTTCATCAAGAAGAAGCAGTTCAGGCTTTTTGAGTGAAGCCATAAGAAGCGTAACCGCCTGCCTTTGTCCACCCGACAATAATCCGACCTTGGTCGTCATTCTGTCCTCAAGTCCGAGATCGAGTGTGGCAAGCTTTTCTTTAAAAAGCTCACGCTCTTCCCCGGTCAGTCCGCGCTTAAGTCCGCGCTTTCTGCCCCTTCGATAGGCAAGAGCCATATTCTCCTCAATATCCATCGTAGCTGCGGTACCGGTCATGGGATCCTGAAATACCCTGCCGAGATACATGGCTCTCTTATGCTCGGGAAGCATTGTAATATCATCACCGTTTACTATGATGCGTCCCGAATCAACAGGCCAAACTCCTGCGATGGCATTGAGCATGGTGGATTTACCTGCTCCGTTACCGCCGATTATGGTAACAAAATCACCGGCTTCAAGTTCGATCGAAAGACCGTTAAGAGCAATCTTCTCATTGACCGTGCCCTTATTAAATACTTTATGAATATCCTTTAGTATAAGCGCCTTACTCATTTTTAGCCACCCCTTTCTTAACGGAATTTTTTTCCTTAAGATAAGGAATTGCAAGGAATGCTGCGACAACAACCGCAGTCAGAAGCTTCATATCCTCTGAAGGGAACTTAAGCCAGAGAACAAGCTGATAAACCATATAATAGATAACGGAACCGCAGACAACGGCAGTCATTGTCCATGCAAAAGCCGCTTTTCTCTTGGAAGCAAACTTTCCGAAGATCACCTCCCCGATTATGACGGCAGCAAGGCCGATAACGATCGCACCACGGCCCATGTTAACATCCGCAGCTCCGGAGAACTGTGAGTACAGCGCACCCGAGAGTCCTACGAGTCCGTTAGCGATTCCGAGGGTGAGAACCTTGATGTATCCGGTACTGATACCCTGAGCCCTTGCCATATTGGGATTACAGCCTGTAGCTCTGATGGCGGCACCGATCTCTGTTCCGAAGAAAATATACAATATTCCGATAAGCAGGATCAGAAATACGATCATTCCGGCAAAAAAGAGAGCGGATGATGCAGGCGATCCCGTAATATATCTGAGAGATACAACAAGAGGATAATTATCTACGGAGACAGGTCTGTTTGACTGGCCCATAACATGAAGATTGATTGAATAAAGCGATATCTGGGTAAGTATGGACGCCAGTATTCCCGGTATTCCAAGAAGAGTTGTAAGAAGTCCTGTGATTATACCCGCAACCATTCCGGCAAGGAATGCTATCAAAGTAGCAACAACGGGAGCAATCCCTGCTCTGATAAGCATTACGCATACCGCAGCTCCGAATGCAATGGAACCGTCAACGGTAAGATCCGCGAAATCAAGTATTCTGAATGTAATATATACTCCCAGAGCCAAAACACCCCAAACCATTCCCTGAGCAATGGAACCGGGAAATGCTTTTATAAGTGTTGTAGGATCAAGAGAAGAAAAATACTGCAACATATTGATTCACACTCCGTAACCTGATTAAATAATAGGCTGTGCAAAAACACAGCCTAAATAGTAACACATTTTTACAGAAACGGTCTACTTATTATTCACCGATGGCAACATAGTCGGAAGGAACGCTTACGCCAAGCTGCTCGCAAATTTCTGCGTTATATTCCTTGGTGACGGAAGGAGCATACTGAATCTCCATTGCAGAGATATCCTTGCCCTCAAGAAGGATCTGTGCAGCCATTTCACCGGTAGCATATCCGAGATCATAGTAGCTGATTGAAAGGGTTGCAACTCCGCATACCGAACAGATTCCCTCTTCTCCTGCAACTACGGGGATCCCTGCAGGAACAACAATGTTTCTGATAGTCTCGGTAGAATTTGCAAGAGTGTTATCGGTGGGGATATAGAGAACCTCGCACTCGGTTACAGCAGTTGAGAATACGGACTGGATCTCGTTTGAATCAGCTACCGCATACTCTTTGTAAGCTATACCGTCAGCATCAAGTTCAGCCTCGATAAGCTGGATCTGATACTTGGAGTTAGCCTCGGCGCTGCAATACATAAGACCAACGGTATTAACATCAGGGAAAAGCTCAAGGATCATGTTCTCCTGTTCATCAATAGGAGCAAGGTCACTGGTTCCGGATATATTTCTTCCGGAAGTACCGGTCCACTCTTCTACGGGCACTTCAAGTGCAGTTGCATAATCGGTAACGGAAGTTCCGAGAATGGGTATAGTGGTTGTAGCTGCTGCAGCACACTGAAGAGGTGTGGTTGCATTTGCAAGGATAAGGTCCACATTTGCAGATACAAATCCGTTACAGATAGTTGCGGCAGTGGGCTGCTCACCCTGGGCATTCTGTACATCGAAAGTAACTTTGTCTTCGCCGAGCTTTTCCTTGAGAGCATCCTCAAAACCGCGGGTTGCTTCATCAAGAGCGGGATGCTCTACGATCTGACAGACACCGATCTTGTAGGTGTCGTTTGCTGTTGCCTCTCCGCATCCGGTAAGGGACGCTGCGAGTACTGCAGTAAGTACCAGGCTAACGATCTTCTTTTTCATAATAATTCCTCCAAAAACCTCTGATTAAGTTTAACGCTTTAAATGGTTAAAGTATTAAACTGTATACAATAATACAATATAGGGTAAGTTCCTGTCAACGGAAAACTTACCCTATTTCTGCATTATTCTGTTTGGTTTTTTATCAATCTTTTCTGGGAATCTTTTCGCCCGATTTTTTGAAGATATGATTCTCGGGAAGAACGCCTCTGAAACAGCTGGTAGGATATACTATGCAGTCTCTTCCTATAACGCTTCCGGGATTAAGAACGCTGTTACAGCCGACTTCAACTCTGTCTCCGAGCATGGCACCGAACTTCTTAAGTCCGGTCTCGTAGTTTTCTTCACCCTTAACCACAACAAGCTTCTTATCTGATTTGACATTTGAAGTGATGGATCCTGCGCCCATATGGGACTTGAATCCGAGAATGGAATCGCCTACATAATTGTAATGAGGAACCTGTACATTGTTAAACAGGATCACGTTCTTAAGCTCGGTTGAATTGCCGACAACGCAGCTTCTACCGACTATGGCAGAACCTCTGACAAAGGCACAGTGCCTGATCTCAGCATCTTCATCAACAATCAGTGGACCGTTAAGACATGCGGTAGGAGCAACCTTTGCGGACTTTGCGATCCAGATATCTTCTCCCCTTTTCTCAAACTTCTCTTCGGAAAGAGTCGCACCCAGTTTGATGATGAATTCTTTAATCCCTGCAAGCGCTTCCCAGGGATAGTCAAAACCCTTGAGATAATCTGCTGCTATTGTTTCATTAAGATCATAAAGATCGGTTATCTTAATCTTATCGCTCATTTCTTTCCTTTCGCCGTCTCTTTCTTATAATAAGGGCTGACTGCGGCATATACCGCATCAAGTCCGGAAGTATTAAACTTACTCTTTACTTCATTTGTTTTAACGGTCACGAAATTATTCAGCTTCTTTTTATAATCATCGCTTGTTATGGAACCGTCAGCAACTCCCGACAATCCCTTTTCCCAGCTTGCGGTAAGTTTAGCATCAAGAAGTGCGGGTATTGATCCGTTAACGATATAGTAGATCATTTCACCGAGAATAGTCGGAGTTATGATCTGCGTCTTCTTATTGAGATTCAGATAATTAATATTCTGAAGCTTGGTAAGGATCTCAGCTCTGGTAGCACTGGTTCCGATTCCGCTTCCTTTTATCTGCGCTCTCAGGTCTTCATCCTCAATAAACTGACCTGCATTTTCCATCGTAAGGATAATGCTTCCGGATGTATATCTCTTTGGAGGGGCTGTTTCGCCCTCTTTGATCTCATGGGAAGTAACTTCTATGACATCTCCCTTTTTAAGGGTTTCAAGAGCTTTACCGAGAAGGTCATCCGCTGCCTGGTCTTCATCACCTTCCGCATCGCCTTCGGATTTTCCGTCGGGATTTTCCTGCTCATCCTTTTTGTTCTGGAATGAACAATTAAAAACTTTCATATAACCTTCATCCTGAAGAACCTTATATGAAGCGGTGAACAGTTCTTTTCCTTCCATTGCCGATATAAGAGTTTTCTTATAAACGGCAGCAGGATAAAAGATCGAAAGAAATCTTCTGCAGATAAGCTCATAAACATCAGCGGAAAGCTTATTAAGCGAAGAAAGATTTCCGAGTCCCTGTCCGGTAGGGATTATGGCATAGTGATCGGTGATTGCTTTATCATTGCAATACTTGGTCTTGGCAATTGTCTTCCATGTATCACCCGCAAGAACCTGAGAAGCTTCTGCGGATACAACGCTATACCCCTTAAGACCGTTTATGTTCTTATTGATCTCTTTACATACCGCGGTTGATAAAACTCTTGCATCCGTTCTTGGATATGTAGTGAGCTTTTTCTCATACAATTCCTGGGCAATATTAAGAGTCTCTGCCGGACTGATCTTAAAGAGCTTGGAGCAGACATTTTGAAGTTCGGCAAGGTTGAATAAAAGCGGTGGATTCTTCTTCTCGGTTTTCCGTGAGATATCGGTTATCTCAGCTTTCTTATCAGAAGTGCTTTCAAGATCTGCAATCAGTTTTTCTGCAATTCCTTTTTCCTTGAATCCGTTGTCCTTATAAAGCTTGGGAGATCCGGCATAAGCGGAAGAATCACAGACTTTCCAAAGAAGCTGTGCCGATGCTTCTGAGATTTGGGTATTCATAAGGACCTTATAGAAAGGTGTCTTGACGAAATTTCTGATCTCCTGCTCGCGTCTTACAACGATTCCGAGAACACAGGTCATAACACGGCCTACGGTTACGGTAAGACGATCCATGCCGAGAAGCTCAGCACATTTTTTGGAATACTTAAGAGTAAGCGCACGGGTAAAATTGATACCCATCAGATAATCTTCCTGAGCTCTTAAAAATGCGGCATCAGATAAGTTATCATATGCAGACCAGTCCTTGGCTTCCCTGATGCCTCTTGCAATTTCTTCCTCGGTCTGGGAATCAATCCATACTCTTTTACGTGTTCGGCCTTCAGGAACATGAGCCTGCATGTCAACAAGCCTGTATATATATTCTCCCTCACGTCCGGAGTCGGTGCAGATATAGATACAGGAAATATCTTCCCTGGATAAAAGCTTTTTAACTGTCTCGAACTGTTTTTTTACATCAGCAATAACCTGATATTTGTAGGTATCGGGAATAAAAGGGATGGTGTCAAATCTCCACATTTTAAGAGCAGGATCATACTCTTCGGGATAACTCATTGATACAAGATGACCAACGCACCAAGTGATCACACTGTTATCGCCCTCGAAGAATCCGTCCCCTCTTTTCATGTTCTCATGAAGAGCCTGGGAGAATTGGGCAGCCACGGATGGTTTTTCGGTTATATATAGATTTTTAGACAATCAGAAAATCCTTTATCTTTTCATGTATGAAAGAAGCTCATCAATTTTCTCAGGAGGAATGGGCTTTCCGAGATAGAATCCCTGAATAACATCGCATCCTGCTTCGGTGAGATAATTAAATTGCTTCTCATTCTCAACACCCTCGGCAACGGTTTCAAATCCCATTGCATGAGACATGTTAAGAATTGATTCGGTGATGATCCTGGTTGATGCATCATCGAGTACGGTATCAATAAAGCTCTTATCAACCTTCAAAGTATCGATGGGGAACTTCTTAAGGTATGAAAGAGACGAATATCCTGTTCCGAAATCGTCAAGTGAAATGCTTACACCGAAATTTCTGATCCTTGTAAGCTTGGCAGTTACGGCATCAAAATCATCTATGAGAATACTCTCGGTAATCTCAAGTTCAATTTCTGAAGGATCGACACCGTTTCTGTCGATGATTGCCATGATATTGTCGACGAAATCATCTTTTTTATATTGAAGTGAGGAAATGTTTATGGAGACTTTAAAGTGAACTCCGTAAAAATCGCACCACTTTTTATACTGTTTAATGGATTCTTCAACAACAAACTGACCGATGGAATCTATCAGTCCGTTCTTCTCCGCAATGGGAATGAATACCGATGGCGGGATCATCCTTCCCGTATCATCCCTCCACCTGATAAGTGCCTCAACGCCTCTTAGCTTTCTGGATGAAGCATAATACTGAGGCTGGAAATACATGGTGAAATTATTATTGAATGCAGCTTCCTTGAGTTTGTTCTCAATATCAACATTCTTAAGGAAGTCATCGAGGATGGGAGCTTCAAAATACTGAAGAATATTCTTACCCATCTTCTTGCAGTTATAAACCACAATATCCGCACAGTTGATGAGATCGAGTGCGGAACCGCCGGCATCGGGAAATTCCGCAACGCCCACAGATGCGGTTATGCTTATCTCCTGACCCGTACTCATTATAAAAGAATCCGAAAATCTCTTTTTCAGAGTCTTGTAGAAATTTTCAACAGAGTATTTTCCGGATGGATCATAGATCGCAACACAGAAAATGTCATTGTTAACATGGGAGCAAATGACCTTATCCTTAACCATGTGGGTTTTAAGATAGGAACCTACCTGCTGAAGCAGTTCATCGCCCACAATAATACCCTGGACATCATTGATCTTCTTGAAATCATCGATGTCTATCATAAGAAGGGAAACTCTGCACTTTTCGCGTTCGGCTCTAGATATGAATTCGGTCAGAAGCGAGACAAAATAGTTACGGTTATAGATACCCGTAGTGATGTCATAATAAGCCATATAGAGAAGGTCCGAATGCTGGGCCTTCTCTTTGGTTATATTCATTATGGTAATGATCTTATCGAGACTATCCGTATCTTCTTCTTTTTCAATACGGGTTATGATCCTGTACCAGACGTGTTCATTGGTAGAACGGCATTCGCATGTCGCAAAAATATTGTCTTCTTTTTCGGGAAAAAAAGTATCGGCTACGATATTTCTGTCTTCTTCAAAGAACATATCATACAGAAGATCGAAATCTCTCGAACGCTGCATTTTGATGCCGAAAAGGTTTTCAAATGCTCCGAATGTCTGAATCTCATCACCTGACAGATTCTGGTAGATATAACCAAAATCGGATGATTCACATATCATTCTGTATATGCGTTCACTCTTGGATAATTTTGCGTTTTGTGCTTCAAGCAGATCAATGCGGTAATTCTTTTCTTCCATTACGTCCTCGACAGGCTAAAAAGCAAAACAATTAATTATTTCTTCTCGATATATCCCTTTGCCTTAAGAAGCTCTGCGCAAAGAACGGCACCGCCTGCAGCTCCTCTTACGGTATTGTGTGAAAGACCTACAAACTTCCAGTCGAAAAGAGTATCCTCGCGAAGTCTTCCTACGCTGATTCCCATTCCTTTTTCGAAATCGACATCAAGCTTAACCTGAGGTCGGTTATCCTCCTCAAGATACTGGATAAACTGCTTGGGAGCGCTGGGAAGTCCGAGCTTCTGAGGCTCACCGGAGAAGTTAACCATCTTCTCGATAAGCTGCTCTTTGGTAGCCTTCTTTCCGAGGTTTACAAATACGGAAGCGGTATGTCCGTTGAGAACGGGAACTCTTATGCACTGAGAAGTGATAAGAGGAGCGGTCTCGGGAACGATAACGCCGTTTTCAATCTTACCCCATAGTCTTAAAGGCTCTTTCTCACTCTTTTCCTCTTCACCGCCGATGTAGGGAATAACATTCTCGATCATCTCGGGCCAATCCTTGAATGTCTTGCCGGCACCGGAGATAGCCTGATAGGTGGAAACGACAACCTGAGTAGGCTCAAACTCCTTCCATGCGGTAAGAACGGGAGCATAGGACTGGATGGAGCAGTTAGGCTTAACTGCGATGAATCCTCTCTTGGTTCCGAGTCTCTTTCTCTGACACTCGATAACGTCTGCATGAGATGCGTTGATCTCGGGAACGATCATGGGAACATCGGGAGTCCATCTGTGAGCACTGTTATTGGAAACAACAGGGATCTCAGCCTTGGCATACTTCTCCTCGATAGCCTTGATCTCGTCTTTGGTCATATCAACTGCGCTGAAAACAAAATCGATATCAGCGATGACATCTTCAACATTGGAAACGTCCTTTACAACGATATTCTTAACAGCTTCGGGCATGGGAGTCTGCATCTTCCATCTGTCACCGATAGCTTCCTCATAGGTTTTTCCGGCACTGCGGGGCGAAGCCGCAATAGTAACAACCTCAAACCAGGGATGATTCTCAAGCAGAGAAATGAATCTCTGACCAACCATACCGGTTCCGCCAAGAATACCAACTTTTAACTTATCACTCATAATATCTCCTCCTACGCCGGCATTTGTATCACCGGAAAATATCAATTCAAAAAATCATCGAGCGGGTCGACCAAAGCTTTTGTTTCGGAAATGAATTTCTCACAGTTTTTGATCTCTTCAGCCATAGCACCCGGACCGGGGGCTCCTTTGGTTGAACGCTTAAGGACACATGTCTCAATGCTGACTGCTTCGTAAAAGTCCTCTTCAATGATCGGTGAAAGCTTCTTAAGATCATCAAGACTCATTTCATCAATTGTGATGTTTTTATCGATGCATTCAAGAACCATTCTTCCGACAACGGAATGTGCATCTCTGAAAGGCATTCCCTTACCGACCAGATAATCCGCCGCATCGGTTGCATTGGTAAATCCACCGGCCGCACTCTTTTCCATGATCTCATTATTGAATTTCATGCTGCGGAGCATTCCTTCATAGAGATCCAGACATGAGCAGGCAGTATCCATTGCATCGAATGCGCCTTCCTTGTCTTCCTGCATATCCTTGTTATACGCAAGCGGAAGTCCCTTCATGGTGGTAAGAAGTCCCATAAGACTTCCGTATACTCTTCCGGTCTTGCCTCTGATAAGTTCGGCAATGTCGGGGTTCTTCTTCTGGGGCATGATGCTCGATCCGGTAGAATAAGCATCATCTATCTCAACAAATCTGTACTCATTGGTATTCCAGGTGATGATCTCCTCACATGATCTGGACATATGCATCATGATAATGGAAAGAGCATCGAGGAATTCAATCAGATAATCCCTGTCGGATACAGAATCCATGGAATTATCGGTAGCTCTGTCAAATCCGAGCTTCTTAGCGGTAAACTCCCTGTCGAGGGGGTATGTGGTTCCGGCAAGTGCACCGGATCCGAGAGGACATTCATTCATCCTGGTGTAAATATCATGGAGTCTTTTTCTGTCCCTCTTAAACATCTCGAAGTATGCGCCCATATGATGGGACAGGGTTACGGGCTGAGCCTTCTGAAGATGAGTAAATCCGGGCATGAACGTTTGTGTATTGGCCTTCATGATATCAAGGATCGTAACAAGAAGCTTATCAAGAAGTGCATCCGCGATGCAAACCTCGCCTCTTACATACATCCTCATATCAAGGGCAACCTGGTCGTTACGGCTTCTTCCGGTGTGAAGTCTCTTGCCTGCATCTCCGACTCTTTCCGTCAGAACAGCTTCGCAAAAAGAATGAATATCCTCATACTGATCGGTAATCTCGAGCTTTCCGGATAAAACATCGGCATAAATGCCTTTAAGTCCCTCAGCAATAACCTTACCGTCTTCTTCGGATATTATTCCCTGCTTTGCAAGCATTGCCGAATGAGCAATACTTCCGCAGACATCCTGCTTAAGCATCCTCTTGTCAAAATTTACGGATGCATTAAAAGCATATACTTTTTCATCGGTGGGTTTGGTAAATCTTCCGCCCCATAATTGTGCCATAAT
>JAGPFR010000084.1 GCA_018056425.1 Lachnospiraceae bacterium | reverse complement strand
CCTTTTATACAGACGGTCGATAAGGTATCGACCACCATTAACGGTTTCAGCATCGGTTATAACTCTACCGGAGCGGGTGAGGAAGCGATGATGATCACTTCCGATTACAATTTCCTTCACGTAGATTTCTATGCAGAGTACAGAGTAACCGATCCCGTTAAGGCACTTTATGCATCTGAGAATCCCGTGGAGATCCTTAAGAACATCGCACAGAACTGCATCAGGACTACCATCGGTTCATACACGGTTGACAGTGTCCTTACTACGGGAAAGAATGAGATCCAGTCAAATATCAAGCAGATGATCATTGATAAGCTTGAGGTATATGATATCGGAATTCAGCTTGTAAATATCACCATTCAGGATGCAGAACCTCCCACGGAAGAAGTAAGCACGGCGTTCAAGGAAGTTGAAACCGCAAAGCAGGGTAAGGAAACTTCCGTAAATAACGCAAATAAATACAGAAACGAAAAGATCCCCGCAGCGGAAGCTGAAGCCGACAGGATAATCCAGGAGGCGGAAGCAGCAAAGCAGGAGAGAATCAATGAAGCATACGGTCAGGTTGCCAGATTCAATGCTCTTTATGAGGAATATATCAATTTCCCCGAGGTAACCAAAAAGAGAATGTTCTATGAGACCATGGAAGACGTTCTTCCCGGACTTAAAGTCGTAATCCAGAGCTCCGACGGAGAAATGACCACCATGCTTCCGCTCGAAAGCTTCTTTGACATGGTTCCTGACTATTCCGCAGACGTTGTAGAAAACTAGAGGGTAAAATAATGGCACAGTTTGAAAGTTTTGATTCCAAAGGAAATCCCAAATCAGATAAAAAGTTTAAGGCCGGAAAATGGTTTTTCTGGGTTGCGGTTATTTTCGCACTTATAGTAGTAAGATCCTGCATGGTTATTACTTACGAGAACCAGTTCAAACTCGTAAGAAGATTCGGAAAAGTAGAAAGAGTGATCCAGAATGCCGGAATATCTTTTAAGATTCCCTTCATTGAAACAGTGGATATAGTTCCCAATGAAGTACTTTTATATGACCTTCCCGCATCCGATGTTATTACTTCCGATAAGAAGACCATGATCGTAGACAGTTATGTTCTCTGGAGAGTAACAGATCCTCTTAAGTTCGCACAGACTCTGAGCGGATCCGTTATGAATGCCGAAGGACGTATCGATACCATCGTATATAATGCAACCAAAAATACAATTTCAAATATGACTCAGGATGCGGTCATCCTTAGCCGTGACGGTAAGATGACAGTTACGGTCATTGAGGATGATAGCGATGTCACTTCAAATGATATGACGGTTGAAGAAGAAACCGCTGTTGTAGAGATCACTTCATTAACCGAAGAAATAATGAATCATATTAATCATATAGAAGCTCAGTACGGTATTGAGATCCTTACCGTTGACGTTAAGAAGCTTGATCTTCCCGATGATAACAAGCAGGCAGTATATACCAGAATGATCTCCGAAAGAGAAAACATTGCAGCACAGTATACCGCTGAAGGCGAAGCACAGGCACAGATAATCATGAACACTACCGATAAGGAAGTTGCGATCATGCTCTCCGACGCGGAAGCACAGGCAGAAGCTATCAGGGCTGAGGGCGAAGCCGAATACATGAGAATACTTTCCGATGCATATTCGGATGAAAGCAAAGCAGACTTCTATTCATATGTACGTGCATTGGATGCACTCAGGGCAAGTATGGAAGGTGGCGACAACACAATTATCCTTTCCGAGGATTCTCCCATAGCCGGAATATTCTATGGAAGATATTGATACACAAAGTATTTTGGGATTTGTGTTGACAAAGCAGGTATGTATGCTAAAATAATCAATGCGTCTTTTGGACGCATACATATAGGTTACCGGTAATAAATGCTATTATTGGTAGAGGCATTCGGACCTGAGGAGAAGTACTCAAGAGGCCGAAGAGGCGCCCCTGCTAAGGGTGTAGGTCGGGAAACCGGCGCGAGGGTTCAAATCCCTCCTTCTCCGTTCTTTTCAGATGTATCAAACGGAAAAGAATTCTCTGATATTAAGAGGATTCTTTTTTCTATCTGAAAGGTAACAAGACATAGGACAATATGTTGTGGTCTTCAAAGCCTGTAAATTCAAGGTTTTGTAGATGAAAAAAGTTCAAAAAAATTTTTAAATTTTTTGTTGACTTTGAAAATGCCCTATGATATCTTAATAAAGCTGTCGCTTTGAGAACAGCGAAGTTCCTTGATAATTCAATACTAATGCATCCCTGAAAATTCCTATAAAAGCCGGAACTCGAAACCGGCATAGAAATTTCAGAGACGAACAAAACCTTAATCAGTAGATTATGGATAAGCCAGTTTAAGACTGGCTGAGATTAAACTTTTATTGAGAGTTTGATCCTGGCTCAGGATGAACGCTGGCGGCGTGCTTAACACATGCAAGTCGAACGGGAATTACATTTTAGCTTGCTAAGTTGTAATTCTAGTGGCGGACGGGTGAGTAACG
>JAGPFR010000020.1 GCA_018056425.1 Lachnospiraceae bacterium | reverse complement strand
CTGAACATGGTGTACGGGTTGCTTTTCTTTTTTTGCCATAATAACAGGCCTCCTATGATGTAGTGTATCATAGAAGACCTTATTCTTAGGTGCTTATGTTATTTACAGAAAAAGTTTCATACTCTCGAACTCCGTTTGATGCCATACCGATTCGGTATTTATTCTTGAGCCATTCGTAAACGGTTCTCATGTAAGTAATATCGTCATCAACTATGAGAACGGTCTTCTTACGCATCTCTCCGGTATTCTCATCGAGATACTTACCGACAGTTTTGATAAGTTTATCGATATCGAGAGGTCTCTTAAACCACTCGGTCACAACCGTTTCGGGAATGGATTTTGTAACGACATCATACTGGGGCTGATCCCCGATAAGAAGAAGTCCGATTCCTTTATCTTCTATTGCATCCTTGAGATATACAAGTGTTTCGGGAACTGTCTCAAGGTCTTCGCTCATAAAGAGAATGACCAGCTCCATCTGTTCCGAATATCTCTCGATATCTTTGATGGTGGCAGATGCAAATTCCGCCTTTATTTCAACTTCTTCAAGTTTGGTGATAAGACTTTTTGCCAGAAAGCTCTCCGACATTCCAACCACCACTACTTTTCCTTTTACTCCGTTAAATTCCATTATTGGTACTCTCCTGTCACCTCATTAAATCAAGTTTACACCGTAGATGCCTTACTTGCAATTTCACTTATCTCTTCCCATTCGAGTTCGTTAAATTTCATTTTGATCTCGGAAATTGTCTTTTCGTCTTCTTTTTCAAAACTGTAATTCTGAAGATCGGTGAGGATATTATCCATAAGTGAAAAGTCCATGCACTGAGCAATTTCATATATGGTCTGATATGCTTCGCGAAGCTGCTTTTTATCGATCAAAGGAAGGGATTCGTCTTTATCATCAAATGGTGAAAGCTTCTTATCAAGCGCTCCGTACATCTCAAGCAGCTTACCTGTATATTCGTTAATGAATTCGATGTTCTTAAGCTTACCCGCTTCTTCAAGTTTCGCGGACAGAGCGGAAATTTCGGCAGCACCGATGATCCTTGAAGAACTCTTTAATGCATGAACTTTGACTGTGTAATTATCTATATCGCCTTTATCATAAAACTCTTTGATCTCTGCTGACTTAATCGGATATGTCTCATGATAAACGGTAAGAACCGAATAGAATCCGTCGGTAGATCCGCAGTACTTGATTCCGCTGAAAACATCAAGTTCGGGAATCTCTTTAAGCCAATCGGGAAGATCGACGGTTTCATAACTCTCAATCGATGTCTCATCGGTTACGGATGCTGCTTCTTTAATGACTGTCTTTTCAATCTTTTCATCAGGCAGCATATCTTTTATCATCATCTCGAGTTTTCCGGAATCGATTGGTTTGGAAAGATAATTCGTAAATCCTGCTTCCAGGTACATCTCCCTTGCACCCGAAACCGCATTGGCGGTAAGCGCTACGGCAGGGGTTTCCGTATTGAGACCGGATTCTCTCATATTATGAAGTGTCTCTATTCCATCCATCTCGGACATCATATGATCGATAAATACGATGTCATATTTATTTTGGGATGTAAGCATCAGGGCTTCTTTACCCGACATTGCGGTATCGATGCCAATCTGGGTCTTCTTAAGAAGTGAACAGATTACCGTCAGATTGACCTCCGTATCGTCAACGACAAGAATCCTGGCATCGGGTGCCCTGAACAGCTCGGTATATGAATAATCCTCCGATTTATACTGACTGATCTTTTCAGCAAAATTGCCGATCTCCTGAGCCTTCGAAACTTCCTGCTCAACCTCAAAAGAGAACACCGAGCCTTTACCGTACTCACTCTTAACATCAAGTTCAGAACCCATAAGTTCAAGAAGCTGCATGGTGATGCTCATGCCAAGGCCTGTACCTTCGATATTTCTGTTTCTGCCCTCTTCGATACGGCTGTAGGGAGAAAAGAGTTTATCCATGTCTTCCTGCTTCATTCCGATACCTGTATCTTCAACGGTGAAACGAAGCTTGATCTTCTTATCGGGAGCAAATCCATCCACCTTATCAAAACCGACACGCAGGGTAACAGATCCTTTTTCGGTATACTTAACCGCATTGGTAAGGATGTTCATCGCACACTGTCTTACACGCACCTCATCACCGATAAGCATGTGAGGAATGTGATTATCCACATCGATCTTAAATTCGAGGTCCTTTTTCTCCGCACGCTCCCTGATCATATTCACAAGGTCGTTTAAGAGTGATGAAAGCTCATACTGTACCGGTATGATCTCCATCTTACCTTCTTCGACTTTGGAAAGATCCAGGATATCGTTTATAAGCGACAAAAGAGATCTGCCTGCAGACATAATGTTAGCGGCATATCCGCGGATATTCTTCTCTCCTGATTCTCTCAGGATCATTTCATCCATTCCGAGAACGGCATTGATGGGAGTTCTTATCTCATGGGACATATTGGCAAGGAAGCGGCTCTTGGCTTTGCTCGCACTTTCGGCAATCTTCCTCTGCTCTTTAAGATCTTCCATGTATTTAAAATGCTCGGTTTCATCCACAAGAGTATAGACATTACCAAGTCTCTCACCGTTATATACAAGTTCCCTGACCTCGGGACGATATATATTTTCATTTATCCTTAAATGTGAATCGGATGAAACAGCCTCATTAACCTTATCCATAACCATCATCTGGGTTCTGGAATTTTCTTTTCTTTCTTTGGTCGGATTTTCATCCATGGCGATACCCGGCAATATCGATAAAGCGGGATCGTTATAATACTGAATGATTCCTTTATTATCGGTTGCAATGATACCCTCGGATATCCTGTCTATAACGTAATCCTTAACAACATCACCGGTATCGAGAAGGTTAAATGAATAGATTGCGATAAACATGATGATTGTTCCGAAGAAGTATCCGATCATCGAAATATCATAGTAATCCGTGATACCTTTTATACCGATCATCTGGATCAGGAAAAACACTCCCTGGAATGCCACGGAGACGATAACTGTAAGTATTCTTTTACCGGACTTGCTGTACTTATCTTTTCTGTATGCTTTGATCATCATGCTAAGCCCGATAATGGCATACATAATGACCATGGCCATTGTAAGATGATGGAAAATTCCGTTTCCGTGTCTGAGTTTCGGAAACAAACCGTCTGTGAGAAACTCTCTGGATGTGTAATACAGATTATGGTCTTCAAGTGTAAAGATTGATATATAAGTAATCCCGTGGAATACCATAAGAGCTTTGCGGTAAATCTCGGGTAATTTAAAGTTTACAAGCTCACATATAAACATGAACAGGAAAAAGACATACCATATTCGGCCCAGATAAGAAAACTTCAGGGATGCTATAAATGCCTCTTCCGTATTTGATTTCAGTTCAAGCAGATATCCGACATTATTGGTAAGCGAACATATACAGCTCAAAAGCAGATAAATATGCAGCGGATTTTTTAATTTCTTAAAAATGATCCAGCTTTCTATAAACAGACCTGCTATGATCTCAACCTGAACGATAAGCAGAATATTATGCAGACTCATTTCTCTCCTCCTTAACAGTCAGATTCTTAAGCCAGCGTTCTTTTTTAAGCCAAAATGTAAAGACAATTACTTTAACGACATCAAGAAGTTTAACGCAAAGATATATTTCAACAGGTCCGACACTTGTTAAAAATCCGAGTCCGAGAAGCATCGGGATCATGATAAAGATTGTAATAAGCGCATCTGCTATCGCGCCCATCATGGTATCTCCGCCCGCTCTTGCTATGGCAGTCTGGGAGTTCATGTATACCCAAATAGGAGTAAATAATGCCATAAGGATGACCATTCTCGTACAGATGGTAAGTGCATCTGCGCTGAGTTTTCCGAATACAAAAGGCACGATGAGTACGGTCAGGAATCCGAACAACATCATGAATAATCCGAAAACTGCTGAACCGGATAAGAGCCATTTTTTTTCAACGCGGGCCTTATCAAGATTGCCCTCCCCGAGAGTCTTACCTATAACAACCTGTGTTGCACTGTATATTCCACCGAATGCAACGAAGAACAGATTCGCTACAGCAAATCCGGCAGACATTCCGGATACAACTTCCGCTCCGCCTCTTCCGTTAAAGATCCAGCTCGTTATGGTCTCTGATGCAATCCATACCATCTCGCAGAAAAGAACCAGCGAACCCTTCTTAAAGATATTTTTTATCAGCTTGCCATCAACCTTGAAAAACTCTTTAAGCTTAACCGAAAACTCCGGCTTCTTAACAAGGAGTGCTATCGCAAAGATAACGAATTCCAGACTTCTTGCAATAACTGTAGCGATAGCCGCGCCCTTAACCCCGAGTGCGGGAAAACCGAGATTTCCGTATATCAGAACCCAATTGAAAAATGTATTGATAAGAGTTGCTATTATGGTCACTACCAGCGGAAACTTTACTCTTCCAAGATCCCTGAAGGAACTTGCCGCACTAAGCGAAAATGTAAGCTGGGGCCCCATAAAGAACATAAGCCTGATATAACTTACAGCCTCAGGAAGAATCAGATCTCTTTGAAGATTTCCATTAAGCATAAGATATATAACCTGCTTCGGAAAAACAATACAAACCAGAAAATAAGGAATAAATGCAAGAAAGCCGAATATCAGTTTAAATCTGAATGCCTGTTTCATGCCCTCTGAATCTTTGGCACCGAAAAACTGTGTCATAAAGATACCGCCGGCCATACAAATCGAATTGATAAAAACAAAAAATACAAAAAGGATCTGACCGGAGACATTTACTCCCGCCATGGATACATCTCCCAGTCCGGCAACCATAAAGTTATCTACAAGAGAAACAAGACTCTGTATAAGAGCCTGAAGCATTATGGGTACTGCTATAGAAAGAGCATTTATATAGAATTTTCCGGAACCGAATAATCTGTTTTCTTTTAATAACTTCATGATAAAACCTGTCCATAGGATAAATAACCGCGAAGCGGATCTTTCAGATCTAAACGCTTCGCGGCCTAGTGGAGTAGACGGGAGTCGAACCCGTGTCCAAAGAACCATCCCTCTGTCCTTCTACTGTCATAGTCAGTTCTTTCGCCTTCTGCAGGCACGTTCCTCCGGTAGTGAGCGCTCCTGACAAACTCACTTCCGGAGTAGCTTCATAATACGTATGCATGGGCAAAGCTTACCATACACCGTTTCTCACGATGCGACGCCGGAACCCCAAAGCGTGAGTGCAATGGGCCGACGAGCCCTTAAATGGGCGTCACACGCTACTTATTAGGCAGCGAGTGCGTACTGATTGTTATCAGCGTTTATTTTAGGTTGCGATTAACGGTTCGCACCGGACAGCTTCTCCAGTTTCAAATTCCCTGTCGAAACCTTAACTACCCCATATTTAATTTGTATTTATATTATAGCATAATCACGAAGATTATTGCTTAATACGTACTTTAAAATCGCGTTCGGCTTCGCGGGCACGGTCCTTCTTGGCAATGGACTCACGCTTGTCATAGAGCTTCTTACCCTTTGCAAGACCGATGCGTACCTTTGCACGTCCTTTCGAGAAATATACATCGAGAGGTACAAGTGTATATCCGTCTCTTGCAACGGCATTGTCCAGCTTATTAATCTCGGAGCGGTGAACAAGAAGTTTTCGTACACGCATGGGATCGACATTGAAGATATTTCCCTTGTCATAAGGTGATATATTCATACCCATGATCCAGAGTTCACCCTTCTCGATGCGGACCCAGGCTTCCTTGATGGAACACTTTCCCATTCTGAGGGATTTTACTTCGGTTCCGACAAGTACTATTCCGCATTCATACTGCTCTTCGATGAAATAGTCATGAAACGCTTTTTTATTGTTTGCAATGAGCTTTGTATGCTCTTTTTCATTAGCCATAATAATCTTTTATCACTCCGCGGGAACGAAATCAATAACCCTCTGGTTCAGATCACAGCCGCTAACGGATACACGCAGTCTTTTGCCTATCGAGTAGTATCTTCTCGAACGCCTTCCGGTAAGTCTGAGCAGGGATTCCTCATATATATAATCATCCGCCGGAAGATCGTAAACGCTTATCATTCCTTCGATGGAATTATCGAGTTTTACAAATACTCCGTACCTGGTAACTCCGGAAACGGTCCCTTCAAACTCCTCACCCATATGATCTTCCATATATCTGATCATCTTGAGACGGTCAACCTGATACTCCGCTTCCTGGGCTCTTCTCTCACAAACGGATGACTTTCTGCAAACTTCGGGAAGAATACTTGCATAATGCTCTTTAGCCTCTGCTTTCATCTTGCCTCTTAAAGTCTGCTTTATTATCCTATGTATCTGAAGATCGGGATATCTGCGGATGGGTGATGTAAAGTGACAGTAATACTTAAAAGCAAGACCGTAATGTCCGAGAGACTCGGGCTTATATTCGGCTCTTTGCATGCTCCTGAGCGTAAGGGTCTTTATCAGCATTTCAAAAGGAGTACCTTCCGCTTCGGCAAGAAGCTTTGCAATCTCGGACGAACTTATGCTTTCATCATCGGATACGTTAACCTTCTTGATAAGCTTCCTGTCAACGGAAAGACCAAGCTTTGTAAATGTCCCGACAAGTTCTCTTATCTTGGTCATATCGGGATTTTCGTGAACACGATACGCAAACGGGATCTTCTTTTTACAAAACTGTTTTGCAACGGTCTTGTTGGCAAGAAGCATAAACTCCTCGATAAGAGATCTGGAAGCACTTCTTTCCCTTGCCTTTATATCGGATACTTTGCCGTGTTCATCAACACTTATCTCACATTCTTCTATATCAAAATCAACAGACCCTTTAGAGAATCTTCTTTTACGAAGAATAGCGGAAACACCGGCCATATCCTCAAGCACATCGGAAAAAGGCTCATACCCTTCGGGAACATCACCTTCAAGGACCATATCAACTTTACCGTAAGTCATTCTCTTGGATGATCTTATTACGGATTCACAGATAAAATGGTCAAGTGTCTTTCCTTCTCTGTCCAGCAGCATTATCGCAGAAAGACTCAGTCTGTCCTCATCGGGATTAAGTGAACAAAGCCCGTTTGAAAGCTTCTCGGGAAGCATGGGCAGGACTCTTCCGGGGAAATATATGCTGCAGCCTCTTTCCAATGCCTCGGCATCAAGAGGTGAATCCTCCCTGACATACTCGGCAACATCCGCAATATGCACTCCGACGATATAAGCTCTTCCGTCATCGCAAACATCATCCGCAATTTCCAGACTGACGGCATCATCAAAGTCTCCGGAATCATCGCCGTCGATTGTAAATGTAACTATATCCCTAAGATCTATTCTCTTTCCCTTTCCGGAAAAAGAATCCGAAAAGATCTCGGAAAGCGAATTAACCTTATAAAGATCATCAAGCTCTGAAGCCGATCTGCTTCCCGATATGGTTCCGTCACCGCAGATATCGTCACAATTTCGGATAACGGAGTCAGGGAATTCGGTCCTTAAAGAAAGCGCACAGATAACACTTACATCATCGGTCATAGGATCATCAATATCTCCGATGATCTGAACTATCCTGCCTTCGGGGGATCTTTTGAATTCCCCATAATCGGATATCTCTGCAAGTACCTTCTGACCCGTAACGGCATCCATGGTATTTCCCTTGGGAATATAAAGATCAGAAGCCAGCGTTCCTTTATCGGGGATCACAAATCCGTAGCCGTTTCTGATCTCTTCAAAAGTCCCTACGATCTGAGTGATGGAATGCTCGATAACTTTAACGATCTTGGCTTCACGACTCTTGGGCTGATGGCCGGATTCCGAAGTTTCTCCGTCATAAAGAGGTCCCGGAGTAAGAAGCTCTATCAAAACCTTATCGCCGTGGAATGCGTAATTCGTAAATCTCTCGGATACAAATACATCCCTTGTAAATCCTTCGACATTAACAAATCCGTATCCTTTATCGGTAGCACAATATGTACCTTCATATCGATAAAGTTTGCCTTTTCCGGATTTGCCTTTAAGGACCACCTTGGTCTGTTTTCTTCTCCTGACGGGAGCCTTGGGACCTGCGGAAGTATTACCCGCTTTTTTATTCAGTTTTCCGTAGTTTCCTTTTTTCTTCATAACTCTTTGTCAGGATAAAAAAAGGGCGTCCGCATTAACGGACGCCCGAAATCCGCGATATCAATAAGTGTTAAGGTTCAGCAGGATCGCAAGTACCATGAAAAGTATCGCAAGTGCTCTGGTGAGCTTTACAAGAAAGCCTTCCATGCTGCGTCCCTTGTTCTTACCCCAGTATGTCTCTGCAGCTCCGGCAATTGCTCCAAGTCCCTGAGACTTGCCTTCCTGCATAAGAACTACTACCGTAAGAACCAGGCAGTCAATTATAAAAAGTATTGTAAAAACTATACGAAGTGCGCTCATTTACAAACCTCATCAATGCATTTCTAATGCTTTTATTTTTACAGACTTTGATAAGATATCACAAGTATGGAAAAAAAGCAAGTTTTTTAATATGAAATCGGCCAAATCCGCCTTTTAACCGGCTTTTCTCTGATCCAGGACTTCCTGAACGGCCATCTGCACCGAAGCTGAAATTTCCTCAGGGGTCTTTCCTCTGTCCAATCCGTCGTTAATCTCATTAATTATGATCTCTATAAGTTCCGAATCTTCAAATGACAGCCTGTCTATCGAATATACAAACTCTTCTGCCTGACCGATCTGCTCCTGAGTCATATAAGGAACTTCAATCCATTCTCCTTCAAATTCATATGAAGGCATATACTCATATTCCTCACCGCTTTCGTTAACCGATGAGAAAGGATTGGCACAATCCTCCATATCTGCCTCAAAAGCACTCTTAAGTACAGGGAAGTTAAAAATGTTGTCTGAATTCTGATAATCACTTAACAGCACCTGCTTAATGAAATCCCAGGATTCGGCAAGTAAAGGGGATTCTGCGCTCAGAAGATAATAGCTGGTGTAAGTGATAACCGATCCCTGTGATTCCGGCGAAGGGAAACCTACAAACACGGGCTGATTCTTACAATCGGAATACGCATTGTAATAAGCATCCTTATATGAAGTCATATAGGAAAGATTCACTCTGATCTCACCGTTATAAAGCATGTACTCGGAATCGTTCCAGTAGTTATACATATGATTGCTTTCAAAATCAATTTCTTCAGGCATAGTTCCCGCATATCCGACCAGTCTGAGGAATGAAATATCATTGAAATCACAGGAACAGTGATCTCTGTCGATCCAGCTGTATCCGTTATATTTCAGCATATCCTCAAGGAAATTCTCACGGGTCTCAAACATGGTGAACATAAGGGATTCTTCGGGGTCAAGGCCGTCCGAGTATGTAAGAAATTCATCCACATTCCAATTCTCATATCCCGCAACATACTCCGCACTGCCGTATGCGGAATATATGGAAAACGAAGGCATAATGCGATAAAGCTTACCGTCATAGCTGATGGCATCAAAAATATTGGTAAGATAATCATCAGCGGACATATCGGGATCATCTTCGATGAGTTTACCTATATCTGCGAGGATACCTTTACGTGACAGAGTATCAATATCCAGATTGGAATAAGGATCCAGATATACGATATCAGCCATGCGGCCGTTTACCATATCCTCATACATTTTGTCCATATCGGCATTGAAATCATCTACTTTTTCATATACCTGATAATTCTTAAATGCGATCCTTGTTCCGGTATTCTTTTCATTAAAATCAACGATCATATCGATCATACTGCCATACAGTACGGTTGACGCAAATGTAATTACATTGCAATCTGCAACTTCCTCAGGTGCAACCTTCTTGCAATAAGCCAGATAATGCTTTCCGTCGGTTGACAGATATGAAAGATAAAACTCATCCGATCCCTCGATGCTGACAAAATATCCGCATCCGTCTTCACGGAAATCGGAATTGATAACGTCAAGGAGTACAGATGCCTTTTCTCCTTTCTTACTGGTCTGAAGTCCGGAGATTGAATTAAAGATAAGCTGTCCGTCATCCGTTGAACCGATCGGGTAAAATGAACCGGATCCGAGTTGATCAACAACAAAAGGATCTACAGGTTCAAAAGTATCCATATCTATTTCCGCAGCGGTTACCTTACCGCTGTTATCCGCAGACTCATAAAGAGCGATCACTTTATCCCCTGCGGTAAGACATTCACCGATGGAGACAAAGTCACCCGAAAGGTCATCATTCTGAGCTGCAACCATGTTTTGAGGATCATCAAATCTGTCTGCAGAAAAAACGACAGCCCTTGTGCCGTTGAAATCATCATCCCAGGCATAATAATCATATAGAACGGCAAGTCTTCCGTCGGGAGAATATACATATCTGTCAATGTATCCCTCACCGGAATCAATGGGAAGATACAGGATATCCGTGCATTCTCCGTCTTCGTTCCAGCGTACATTAAACGCATATTCGGTGGAATGATCTTCCCATCCGCCCGTATATACTCTGATTATGGCTTCATAAATCCCGTCACCTGCATAATTAAAGAACTCATAGTAAACGGAATCAACCTCATCTGCCCTGATCTTATTCTCCTTGAGAAGATCAGTAACATCATCATATGCAATACCGGATTTATCCCGATTGGCTTCCATAACGGAAGTCACATCACCTTCTTCGGAGGTTTCGATATCAACAGGAAGACTGAGCTTTATCCGGCCAAGCATATTTCCTTCATCATCAAGTGTGAGAACATAATATGCATGATTCCAGTATTTGTCGTTCTCACACACAACATAATAAGCTCCGTTGTCATAACGTCCCGAATCGGTAACATAAAAATCCCCGTCACCGAATCCAAGATCAATATCGGTAATATCATATACTCCGGTTTTTGCAAGTTCCGGATGGTAATATTCAATAACCTCTCCCGTTTCGGGATCTATGATTTCCTCTTCTTCTGTTATTTCTTCCGTTTCTCCGTCATCTACAACGATTTC
This sequence comes from Lachnospiraceae bacterium, assembly GCA_018056425.1. Classification (GTDB taxonomy): domain Bacteria; phylum Bacillota; class Clostridia; order Lachnospirales; family Lachnospiraceae; genus AC2028. Next base: position 33,552 of record JAGPFR010000020.1, on the reverse strand, counting down.
TTCGGAGCCCTTACATGCGGACAGTGAAAAAAGCATGGAGCCGGTAAGAAGAATTGATAATAATCTCTTGTAATTTTTCGTAAATATCACCCTTTCAAAATTTTTTACAACAATCATTATAACAGTTTTCGGATTATTATCTCTTTAAGACTTTTTTAAATAAAACTTCTGCCACATCCTGATATGGCAGAAGTTTCGTAATTTGCTTTTAAATATCAGCAGCAGATATCCTTGATATTGTGTCTGATAATGCGGTAAATATCGGACGCCTTTTCATTTCGATAAATCTTCTCGATCTCGTCATGTATATCTGCAAGACCTTTTCGGCCGCCGCTTTTTTTGATGATCTCTTTGATCTGCTCGATTCTTTCTTCAGACTCATCGGGAAAGAATTCTTTAAGCTTATCTCCCGAGACATTAACGGTAGGTGATGAGGGTTTAGGATCCTTGGATACCGTTCCGGGGTTTGCTTTGTTTGTTCCCCCGGGTGTTTTCCCGGAAGGCTTGGCCGCGGTCTGCTTTTTAGGCTGAGCAGGCTTTTCCGTTTTCGTCTTTTCCGGAGCCGCTTCATGCCCAGAAGGTGTTTCGGGTTTGGAAATCTCTGCGGTCTTTACGGATTTTGCAGGTGATGCTTTCGGAGTCTGTGTTTTGCTTCTTGACTTAACTCCGAAAAGAGGCTTCTTGGGTGCTTTAGCCTGTTTTCCGGATATCTGAAAAGCTGTCTTTCTCGATACTTTAACTTCCCTGCCTTCCCAGAACTTTATTACCGCATCATATCCGCTGTCGTCGGATATAATACAGTAATCCGCATTTTCATTATCACGGATCAGGTATCCCAGATATGAAACAAGCTGGAAATCAAGGCCGTTTTTACCTGTATGGCACTGAATAAGCTCAACATTCTTACCTGATGATATAACGCCGTTTAAGTCCTCATACGAGACATTTCCGGAATTCATCGTATAGAAGACATAAATCTTATCGTTAAGGGTCATTCTGTCAAGAAGAAGAGTCCAGACAGTCCTTACGTTCTCTGTATCTATCAGATATATCGTATGGTCCTGCAAAGGTACCTGTACATCGGTCTTCCTTGAAAATATAGACATTCTCTTTCCTCCTTTCATAATAGTCAGGACAGATACTTACACATAAAAAGGAGCTTGCTTCTCGCAAGCTCCCTTATGTCCTGCATATATATAATGCCTTAATCAAAGCGGAAAATCAAGCAGGAGGCAGTATTTTGAGTATCTTTATTCCGTTGGATAAGGATCCTGTCGATAATAAATGGCCTCCGATCAAAACAAAACATAGATCCTTGCGAAGTTCGTCCCCGGTAATATATGCATTGGCAAGAGAAATGATCTCAAACAAACCGTTGGCACACAGCAAAACCGCTCCGATAAGCAAAAGGACCGTAAGAGCTTTATATGTCTTATTTTTGATCTTTACGATAAGATGAAAGACAAACATCAAAACGCAGGGAATTACGGAAAGTGAAATACTGATCACGGTACGTGTATAGCATTCGAGCAGATCGGCAAATTGACCCTTTGAATACCCTGTATCGTAATATCCTTTTTTGATATATATGATCAGAGCAATAACAATTGCGCTGATCATCATTCCCGCGATTGCAAGCTTTCCGGGCTCCAGCTTTTCACCTGTATCTTTTATTTCAAGTATCTTAGGTAATTTCATGAAAGTTTCTCGATAGCTGCTTTAACACGTTTAACGGACTCTTCTTTTCCGAGAAGCTCCAGGATTTCGGTAGCACCTGCGGGGGTCATTGCCTTTCCGGAAAGTGCTATTCTGAGGGGCCACATTACATATCCGTTCTTAACCCCTGCACTCTCTGCATACTTAAGAAGTGCGGCATAAAGAGCATCGTTTGTGTAATCGTCCTGAGATTCGAGTATCGGCAAAACAGCTTCAAGGACAGCCTTGGAACCTGCCTCATCGATCTTATTCTTCTTATTGGTGTAAAGCTCGTTTGAATACTCGGGAACCGCGGTAAGGAAATCTACCTGCTCCTCGATATCGGGGAAGATCTCGATACGGGTCTTAACCTTGGAAGCAACCTTTTTGGCATCAATTCCAGCAGGCAGTGCTTTCTCGAGATAGGGCTTAGCCATCTCATAGAACCTGTCGTCATCCATTGCCTTAAGGTACTCTCCGTTCATCCACTTAAGCTTCTGAATATCGAATACGGCGGGTGACTTGCTGATCCTGTGATAATCAAACTCTTTGATCAGTTCATCAAGGCTGAAGATCTCTCTGTTATCTTCGGGTGACCATCCAAGAAGTGCAATGTAGTTAACGATTGCCTCGGAAATGAAGCCCTGATCGATAAGATCTTCGAATGAAGAATGTCCGCTTCTCTTGGAGAGCTTCTTATGATTCTCATCGGTAATAAGAGGAAGATGGATATATACGGGGCTCTCCCATCCGAAAGCATCATAAAGTCTCTGATACTTGGGTGAGGAGGAAATATACTCGTTACCTCTTACGACATGTGTGATGTTCATTGTGTGATCATCAACAACATTTGCAAAATTATAGGTAGGATATCCGTCAGACTTGATAAGGATCATATCATCAAGCTCGGAATTATCAACGGTGATATCACCGTAAAGCTCGTCCTTAAATGTGGTGGTTCCCTCATTGGGAATATTCTGTCTGATAACGAAAGGCTTTCCCTCTGCGAGATTCTTCTCAATCTCTTCCTTAGAAAGACCGAGACAATGCTTATCATAAACAGTGATGGTCTTTCCATCCTCGGATACGGCAGTCTTGAGTGAAGCAAGTCTTTCCTTATCACAGAAGCAGTAATATGCCTCACCTTTTTCGATAAGCTCCTTGGCGTACTTCATATAAATGCCGGTCTTAACACGCTCGGACTGAACATAAGGACCTACACCGCCGTCCTTATCGGGACCTTCATCATGATAAAGGCCTGTCTTCTCAAGAGTTCTGTTAATGATATCGATTGCACCCTCTACAAATCTCTCCTGGTCGGTATCCTCGATCCTGAGTATGAAATCACCGTTTTCATGCTTTGCTACAAGAAACTCATAAAGAGCCGTTCTTAAATTACCTACATGCATCTTACCGGTTGGCGAAGGTGCATATCTTGTTCTTATCTTCTGCATTTTATATCTCCTAACTATACTCTGACCTGACCGTTTCCGGTGATCCGGTATTTATATGATGTGATCTCTTTAAGACCCATGGGACCTCTTGCATGAAGCTTCTGGGTAGAGATTCCGATTTCCGCACCGAATCCGAACTCGAATCCGTCGGTAAATCTGGTTGATACATTTACATATACACATGCGGCATCAATGCGTTCAAGGAACTTATCAGCCGCTTCTTTGTTTTCCGTTACGATACATTCGGAATGATGTGTGCTGTACTTATTGATGTGTTCGATAGCCTCTTCAACCGAATCGACGGTCTTAACGGAAAGAATATAATCAAGGTATTCTTTGCCGAAGTCTTCTTCGGTTGCATGAGCTGCCTTATCACCAAGTACTTCATACGAAGGTCCGTCGCATCTGAATTCTACGTTCTTCTCAGAGAGCTTTTCGAATACCATCGGAAGAATCTTATCTTTAACCGCCGAATGGACCACAAGACTTTCGCATGAATTGCAAACGGAAATACGCTGGGTCTTTGCATTAAACAGGATGTTAACAGCTTTTTCAAGGTCTGCATCCTTATCAATGTACACATGACAGTTTCCGGTACCTGTTTCGATAACGGGAATAGAAGAATTTTCACACACGGCTCTGATGAGTCCCGCACCGCCTCTGGGGATGAGAACATCGATGTAGTCCTTCATCTTCATAAATTCGGTAGTTACAGCCCTGTCCGTTGATTCGATGAGCTGAAGAATATCGGGATCGAGTCCCTCATCTTCAAGAACCTTTCTGAGTACCTTTACGATCGCTTTGTTTGATTCGATGCAATCGCTTCCTCCCTTGAGGATGCAGGCACTTCCGGCCTTAAAAGTAAGCGAGAAAGCATCGGGAGTAACATTGGGACGGGATTCGTAAATTATTCCGATGACGCCCATGGGAACACGAACTTTGGTGATATGCATTCCGTTTGGGCGATCGAATTCTTCCATGATCTCGCCTACGGGATCGGGAAGCGCGGCAACCTGGACAAGCCCTTCAGCAATCCCGTCGATTCTTTCTGAGGTAAGGCGGAGTCTATCCTGCATTGCCTCGGACATACCGTTTTCAACGGCATTCCTCAGATCAAGTGCATTAGCAGAAATGATATCTTCGGCATTATCCTGAAGTGCCTTTGCACATTTAACCAGAACATCATTTTTCTTCTCTGTAGAAATAAGAGCAGCTTTATATTTGGCCTTTACGGCATTTTCACCTAATTTGATAAGATCGCTCATAAGTATCTCCTGTTTATGAACAAATAACTTTATACGGTCTTACATCCCCTTCGTCTTCGGGAATCTCATAATCCACGATCTGGCATGCATGACATACAGCTATCGAGTGAATACGGAGAGTAAGTTTGTCTTCGAGGAATCTGTCATAATATCCCCCGCCGTATCCGACTCTCTTATTGTATTTGTCAAAAGCCACTCCGGGTAGAAGAACAAGATCGCGTGCGGGAAGCATCATCGCTTCGGCTTCGTTATATTCAAAAAGATCGCATTCTTCTGATGGTTCAAGGATCTTATACTTACCGAATGAAAAGTGAACGGGATCTACGTCTTTAACCTTCCTGAATTCCATTTCCTTATGGAAGCCGTTTGTAGTTATCCTAGGAACAAAAACTTCCTTTTCATTTTCAAGTGCATACTCAAGAATCGGTTTGATATCTATCTCACTTCCAAATGGCATGAAACCGAGAATTCTTTTTGCTTTAACGAAAAGAGGATCGGCAATCACCTGATTATATACGCTTTCCGCAGCAGCCTTTCGCTGAATTTCGCTGAGAGCATCACGTTTTGCAATGATCTCGGTTCTTATCTGTTTTTTAGTTATCTCGGGTTTTCTGTTATCAGCCATATTCACACTGGTCTTTCGCTAATTATTTAAGTATATCCCTTACAAAAACGGGAAGATCGAAAGCATCATCCTTTGAAGAAGCAAAGGCGGTTCCAACCTCTTCTCCGGCAATGATGCGTGACAGGATCGTAAGATCCTTGCTGGAGCATATGACCATATCGGCACCTGACTTGGTGGCGATACGTGCCGCATTCAGCTTGGTACACATTCCTCCGGTTCCCATTCCGGTTCCGGTACTGCCCTTTCCCATCTCAAGGTATTCATCGGTGATCTCGGGAACTTCTGCAATAAATCTGGCATCGGGGTTCTTATTGGGATCGTCGGTGTAGAGTCCTTCAATATCGGAAAGAAGGATAAGGAGATCTGCCTCCACCATTGAAGCTACCATTGCGGAAAGAGTATCGTTATCACCGATCTCAATCTCGTGGGTAGCGATCGTATCATTTTCATTAACGATGGGAATAACGCCCATATCAAGAAGAGCCTTGAATGTGTTGGTCGCGTTAATCCTGTTTGTATCATTCAAAACAGTATCCTTGGTCATAAGGACCTGAGCGGGAAGAGAATTATATTCGGTAAAAAACTTCTCGTAAACATTCATGAGTCTTCCCTGTCCGATGGCGGCACAGGCCTGCTTCTGAGGAAGAGTAAGTTCATGCTGTTTTATCGATCTGTCTCTTCCGTATCCGATGGCATATTTACCGGCTGCTATGGCGCCCGATGACACGAGAACCACATCTTTGCCCGAGTTATGTATATCGCAAAGCTGTCTTACCAGAAGTTCTATTCTGGAAAAATCCATTCCGCCGCTTTCGGGGTGATTAATGGAAGAAGATCCTATCTTAACCACGATTCGTTTTTTGTTTTTAAAATTCTCTCTTAAATTGCTCATTTTCACTAAACCGTTAATATATTATTTTGTACGGAAAACGCCATCAAATCGCTTAAAACATACTGCTTTAATATAAATCGAAGAGCTGAAACTGTCAAATAATGTACTTAAATATACCTTTTTACTTCGTCGGGTTTTTCAAGAAGTTTTTCTACCGCAAAAATGATATGTTCAACCGGCTCCATAGTACTTAGGGTTGCTCCAATTGTATTCTCGTTTTTAGGGCTGACATCGGCAGGATCCACATGTTCGACAGCCCCACCGATCTGACCGGGTTTGGGAGCTATGCTGACCACTATTTTCCTAGGGTTTGCATCCACGTATATATAATTTGTTTTATTGGGCTTGCTGTAAACCACTACCTGTCTTTCTTTGCCAAAAGCCCTGATCCAGCCCATCTTGGGCGGGTCGTACGGCGTTTTTACTTCGGACAATAATCTGAGCATATCCTCATTATTCCAATGGTTAACATTTTTAAAAGCCTTATAGCCGTATGAATCAGTATTCATACCGCTCAAAAGATCTACAAAATCAAAAATACCCATTTTCTCCTCCCGGAAATGAACTAAATTAGTGAAAAACTTTTTATAATAACTTCTGCTCCTCTTATCCCGTCGATCGCAGCTGAAGTAATTCCTCCCGCATACCCGGCACCTTCTCCCAGAGGTATGATCCCTCCTATGGAGCTTTCAAGCTCCTCATTTCTGGGTATTCTCACCGGAGAACTGGTCCTGGATTCAACACCCGCCATTATAACACCGGGATTGTCAAAATCTTTGACAGTTCTTCCAAACCTTGTCATTCCATCCACAAACAATTTGTTTATTGATTCATCAAATATTTCGGACAGATCCGTCCACTCATATTCACCTTTAAATACCGGATCAACAAAAGATTGATCATCCCCTTTGACAGGTGCGCCGCTAACCTTGTTTGCAAAGTCCCCGTATCTTTGGGCAGGAATCTTGCCTTTTCCGGCTTCAAATGCTCTTCTCTCAACAGCTCTCTGAAACTCAATGCCGGCAAGAGGATGATCCGAAGGATAATCGCTGACCGGAATGCTTACAACAATTGCGGAATTTGCATTCTCGGAATCCCTTCCGCTGTAGCTCATCCCGTTAACAACCGTCTCTCCTGCTTCCGATGAGGAATTAACAACATATCCTCCGGGACACATGCAAAAAGAAAACACACCTCTGTCTCCGAAATTGGCCGTAAGCTTATAAGGTGATGCTCCGAGTATTTCGGCATACCTTTCATCCCCGTACTGATTCTCATTGATTATCTTCTGAGGATGCTGAACTCTGAATCCTGCGGCGAAGGGTTTCTGCTCCATTTTAAGACCGCAGTCATAAAGTGCCTTGTATGTATCACGGGCCGAATGTCCGATTGCCAGAGCAAGGATGCTTGTATTTATGGTCTCCTCTTTACCCGGTGCTGATACTTTTATGGCTTTGATCTTACCTTCTTCACATACTATGCCGGTAAGGCAGGTTTCAAATCTTACCTCGCCGCCAAGATCTATTATCTTCTCACGGATATTCTTAACAATTTCCGGAAGTATATCGGTCCCAAGATGCGGCATGTGATCATAAAGAATATCTTCGGGGGCGCCGAATTTCGTAAATATCCGGAGGACTTCCCGAATCCTGCCCTCTTTATCTTTGATCGAAGTGGACAGTTTTCCGTCAGAGAATGTACCTGCACCACCCTCTCCGAACTGGACATTGCTTGAAGTATCCAAAACTCCGGTCTCCCAAAACTTCTCTACATCCTTGGCCCTCTCTTCTACGCATCTTCCGCGCTCGATAACAAGAGGTTTATATCCCGCTACAGCAAGTTCATAAGCGCAGAAAAGACCGGCGGGTCCCATTCCCACAACAACAGGTCTTTCTTTAAGGGGCCTGCTTCCGCTGTCCGGCAGTTTGTAGCAGGCAGAGACATATGATTGGATATTGGAGTCTTTGGAAAATCTTTTCAGGATCTTATCTTCGTTTGAGCAATCAGCCCATATGCTGAATACATAATACAGTTCGGGCTTTTTTCTCGCATCAAGAGATCTTCTGATGATACCGAATCCCTTTAATTCAGATCCGGATATTTTGAGTTTTGAAATAACAGCCCGACGTATATCGGGCTGTTTATCGCTTACTTTTATTTTCAACTGATCTATACGAAGCATTATCAGATCACCTTCAATATCTGGCCGAGACTGTAGAGTACTCCTCCGAAAGGCATGAGCTTAAGCTCCGCATCGGAATAATTCCTGAGAAGAAGGAGCACGGAGTGATATATGATAAGTCCGATCGGAATGCATATAACAACAGTGAAAAGATTACCGAGATGAGCCGCTGCGGCATTGGTGATGATAACAAGGAAGATCGCACATACAGCGCCTGATACCACGGGAATAAGTATGTTTCTGAGAGGGTCAAACACCATGCTCATTCGCATATACGAAATTATGCACCAGGTTATCAGCTCGATAAGGGAATAAACAAGAACCGATATCATCAGTCCCTTAAACATATTGTGACCGTTTCCTGTTGATAATCTTACTGTCAGAATACCCGCAAATCCCGATGCAACATGGGCGATGATCCTGGGAATACGGTCATCTCTTCCACCGCAGAGCGAATCGCAGAACATTGCCATAGAAAGCATTATCGATGCTGCGATTATCAATATGAATTCGGTAATAAGACTGACTTCCGTACCGGTAGCAAGGACCTTCGCAACAGGCTTTGATACGGATGCGAAAAACGCGGTCATAAAGACTGAAACAATGCAGACTATATGCATGCCGAAATCAAAATATGCCCTCGCATTTCCCTTTTCATTCTTACGTACGCTCTGCATCCAGTTTGCGGAAGAAAGCGCTCCCGCATAAAGAGCAAAGATAAGCGAAAAAGCAAAAGGTGAAAGAAGCATATAAACAGAAAGACCGATACCGTTTACATCCCCCGACTGCGCAGCCCATACAAGAAGAAACAGGCAAACAGAAAGACCGAGAACGGCATCTCCGACTCTTCTCTTGACAAGATTGATAATAACGATCCCGAGATTATCCCTTCCGCCGAAACCTTCTCTTTCGTCACTGCTCTTTATCCTGAGTCCGAGGCGAACAATAAAAAGGAATACAAAAACAAAAACTTCCGCAATACAAAATCCGAGGAATAATCCCGCAGAAGCATAGATATATCTGATATCATCATCCATCAAAAGAGATGCATTAATGCTGCCCTTGTCATACATCATCTTCATGAACAGGAATCCGAACACTATCCTGAAAAGCTCTCTTGAAACAAGAGATATGCAGATAGCTCTGTCTCCGGAAGAAACGGATGCATATCCTGTCAGATACTCATTCATCATTCTGAAAAAGAAAAATGCACACAGATATAATCCCAGAAATCTGCCCTTGGGAAGATGAAACACATCGGACATAAGCCAGAAATTCAGGAAGACGCAAAGCGCCATACCGATAAGTCCGGAAATAAAATGACATGCAAAAGAAATCGAAAGAACATCAAGAGCGCTTCTCTTTTGTCCTTTGGAAAGTCTTACTCTAACCATTCTTGCGGTAACATCCGAAAAGCCCTGTCCGAAGATCATCCAAACGGTCATACAGATAAGATATGCAAGTGCGGCATATCCCATTCCGGTTTCATTCAGATACATTCTGTACAGGAATAAGGAAATTATGGTTATAAGAAGGCAAATATATCCTGTCTTTTTCTTATATACGTAATTTTTCATCAGTCACCTCTCGTAATGCCAAGTGAATTAAGAATCCCTTCCTGCTTGGAGATCATCTCTTCCTCTTCGGGCCCCGTCATATGATCATAACCGCAAAGGTGAAGACAGCTGTGTGCTACCAGAAAAGCCGTCTCACGTTTGATGCTGTGACCGTATTCCTCCGCCTGAGAAAAAATCCTGTCAACATTAAGAATGATATCTCCCAGGATAAGTTCCCCTGTTTCGGGGTCGGTATAATCAGCCTTCCTGTCGGCAGGAATATCAAATTCGGAAGGCCTGTCAAAATCAAGATTTGGAAAAGAAAGAACATCGGTAGGCGAATCTATACCTCTGTAATCTCTGTTAAGCTGCCTTATTCCCTCATTATCCGTTATGAGTACGTTAACGCAGGCTTTACCTACCGGTGCGCCTTCGGACGAAAATGCACGCTCTGCAACAGTTTTAATGAGCGCATTTTCATCAAATGCAAAATCGGTATCGGTTTCTTTTTCAATATATATATTCATATGCTTATTTCAGAAAATCGTAATATAGTTTTTCTTCTTTGAATATTTTCTTCATCTTGGAGATATCCGAAAAAGTGATCTCACAATCGCTGAAAGTTCCTCTGGAAACAAATCTGTCAAAAACTGCATCGATAAGTTTGCCGGTATCGATGTCGGCGTTTTTATCCTTTTCAAAAAGAGCCATTACGGTCATTACAACGGTTCTGGAACAGACAAGCACAGCGGCTTCTTTTCTGATAAGAGAGATTCCGGGATTTGAAATGTATTCTTTATATTCATCAAGAATATATCTAAGTCCTTCCGTGAATCCCATTTCGTCATAGAAGTCTTCCCTGTCATCAATGTTAGCGGGAGTAAGTTCATGATAATACCCCGCACACTTTACGATGTCCGCATCAAGTCCGAGTGAAGTCGAGACTCTGTCACAAAAATAGGCGGTATGTATGCTGAGCATGTACTCCCTGGGAGATTCGCTCTTAAGCTCAAGAAGTTTTTCATTCTCGGTATCGCAAAGAGTCTGATACAGATCGTAGTATTTGAACATTACAAGAGATGAATATCCCCTGAATGCGGAATATATAACCATAAGTCCGATAAGACAGTTTGCACAGGGAAGTATCAGGAGCTGGATGTCGAATGCGGAATTCAGCGTAAGGATAATACCGCACATCTCACATACGATGAGACATATCGAGGATAAGAATGCGGGCATTGCAAATTTCATCTCCTCTGTAAGAGGCAGATAAACCATTACCGAAAAAACTCCGCTGACAAAATACAGAAAAAAGACAAGTGCTCCGCATCCCGATATTATCGCTGTTCCGGCCAGAAGCACGGATGCTATGGTGATACCTACAAGAGGCGATGAAAAAAGCGATAAGATAACGAAGACAGGAACAAAGACCCACATCGTATTCGGGAAATATGAAAACAGAACGGATAAAAGCATGCAGATGTAAACGATTATCCAGAACCTTGATTCTCCCTTATCGGATATCTCACGATCGGTAACGGATACGGGAAAATATTTCCTGATGCAAAGAGATACAAGACCGCCGAGAATAATGCTGAAAACACCATACTGAATCAGCTCGGCGGTATCCTTACCACCGACATAACCGACGCCCGTAAGAAGCATTGCATATATGATCGTAAAGATGATCCCGGGGATCTTACTTCCTGATTTTACCTTTTCGGTCATCAACTGCAGTTATCCTTTTATCTGTGTTTTTTATCACCGGATCTGTGTTTGTTTTCGTAATCTTCATATCTCTTGACTATCTTCTGAACAAGAGGATGTCTTACAACGTCCTTGCTGGTCAGCATGCAGAATCCGATCTCATCCATCGATCCGAGAACTTTAAGTGCAACATCAAGCCCCGATACCGTTCCGGGGGCAAGGTCCTTCTGGGTTGCATCACCGGTAACGACCACCTTGGATCCGAAACCGATTCTTGTAAGGAACATCTTCATCTGGGCAGGCGTTGTGTTCTGTGCTTCATCAAGAATGATAAATGCATTATCGAGAGTACGTCCTCTCATATAAGCAAGAGGTGCTACTTCTATAAGCCCTTTTTCCATGTTGAGTGCAAATTTCTCGGGACCCATGATCTGGAAAAGTGCATCATACAAAGGGCGAAGATACGGGTCAACCTTGCTCTGAAGATCGCCGGGTAAGAAACCGAGTTTTTCACCTGCTTCGATTGCGGGACGGGTAAGAATGATCCTTCCCACTTCCTCATTTTTAAAAGCAGTGATAGCCATTGCCATGGCAAGATACGTTTTACCCGTACCTGCAGGTCCGATACCGAAAGTGATCATTTTATCGGAGATGCTTTTTACATACGATTTCTGACCGAGGGTCTTGGGCTTAACGGGCTTTCCCTGAGCGGTATGACAGATGACATCCGCTGTTGCCTCCCCGAGTGCACCCTCATGCGAATCTTCCATCATGTCGATCGCATAGTTTACACTCTGTTCCTCGATCTCATTTCCTTTTTCGGAATAGTCTTTAAGATCCATTATCACCGACATCGCCTTGGAGGCGTTTTCCTCACTTCCGTAGACATATAAAAAGCCGTTTCTCGAAACAACCCTGACATTAAGAGATGATTCAACTTTCTTGATGTATGCATCCCTCATGCCGAATATGTTTCTCATTTCATCGCTTGACAGTTCTGCTTTAAGCGAAAATTCATCCATTAAACGTAAGTTCCTTCTTCGATCACTTAATGATGTTCTTGATAAGAGGCTGTTTTTCGGGTTTTACAGCCGCTATTTTATATGAGCTCTTAAGTTTGTCCAGTGCTTCTTCGAGACCCTCTTTGCGGCTGTAATAAACAACAGCAAGGTCATCGCCTTTTTTAACTTCGTCACCGACCTTTTTGATAAGCTTTATTCCGACGCTCAGATCTATCTCATCTTCCTTGGATGCCCTTCCGCCTCCGAGCATCATGCAGGCTACACCTACCCTGTCACAGATGATATGATCTACAAATCCGTCATCTTCTGCCTTAACGGTAACTGATTTATCGGATACCCTGAGAAGTTCCGGATGGTAAACCTGCTCGGTATTTCCTCCCTGGCTTCCTATAAAAGCTGCCAGCTTATCAAGTGCTCTGCCGCTTGATACGGCATCCTTGATCATGGAACGTGCTTCTTCTTCGGAAGAAGCTTTTCCTCCGAGCATGATCATATAGGTGGCAAGTGTATATACAAGCTCCGTGAAATCTTCCGGACCGTGTCCGTTAAGAGTATCTATTGCTTCTCTGACTTCGATCGCATTTCCGACGGTAAGTCCGAGAGGCTGATCCATGTCACTGATAACCGCGACGGTTTTCCTCCCTGCTCCGTTACCTATCTCTACCATTGCTGATGCGAGTGCGGTGGAATCTTCAAGCGTCTTCATAAAAGCACCGCTTCCGGTTTTAACATCAAGAACGATCGCATCGGCACCTGCGGCAAGCTTCTTACTCATAATGGAACTTGCGATAAGTGACATATTATCAACGGTTCCGGTAACATCACGGAGAGCATAGAGTTTCTTGTCCGCGGGGGCAAGATCGGCAGTCTGACCCATTATGGATATGCCGTTAGTATTGACGTTATTGATAAACTCATCGGTCGAGATCGATACATTGAACCCGTCAAAGCTTTCAAGCTTATCAATGGTTCCTCCGGTATGACCGAGCCCTCTTCCGCTCATTTTGGCGATTGGAACACCGCATGCAGAAACTATCGGAGTAAGTGCCAGTGATGTTTTATCTCCCACACCTCCTGTTGAATGCTTATCGACCTTGATTCCGGAAATTGCGGAAAGATCGAGAAGATCCCCGGAATCAGCCATGAGCTTTGTAAGAGTAAGGGTTTCTCTCTTACTCATACCATTAAAGTATATAGCCATCATAAGTGCGGACACCTGATAATCGGGAATCTCGCCTTTTGTATATCCGTTTACGAAAAAAGAAATCTCCTCATCCGTAAGTTCATTACCGTTTCTCTTGGAGATTATAATGTCTACCATTCTCATAAAGACAACTCCTTTCGTAAACAGATCACAATTTCTTTCTGCAGATATCATTCAAACAACATGTATCACACTGAGGTGACTGTGCCTTGCATACGGCTCTTCCGTGATCGACGAGTCTGTGGCATAAACCGCCGGATTCTTCGGGAGGTACTATTTTGCGAAGCTGCATCTCAACTTTAAAAGGATCTTTGCTTCCGTCCGAGAGTCCTATCCTGCCCGAAAGCCTGATGCAATGAGTATCACAGACGTAACTTTCCTGTCCGTATATATCACCGAGGATCAGATTCGCGCTTTTTCTGCCGACACCCGGAAGTGATAAAAGATCCTGCATATTATCGGGAACAATACCGTCAAATCTTTCGACCAGTTCCGTCATACACGCTTTTATATCACGTGCCTTGGTCTTAAAAAGTCCGCACGGACGAACCATATTTTCTATATCCGAAAGCTTGGCCTTTGCAAGTTTATCGGGAGAAGGATATTTGGCAAAAAGAGCAGGAACTGTTTCATTTACTCTTTTGTCAGTACACTGAGCCGCAAGTCTTACACTGACAAGAAGCTGCCATGCATCGTTTACATCAAGTGTACAGACAGAATCGGGATATTCCTTTTTAAGCCTTCCGATAACTTCGGCAGCCAGTTCTTTTTTTCTCATAAATCTTATCCGTCACTTATGATAAGGCTCACCGCGCATTATCCTGAACGCCCTGTAGATCTGCTCGGATAAAATAACTCTCATAAGCTGATGAGGGAATGTCATATCGGAAAAAGAAAGCTTCGCATCAGCTCTTTCCGATACAGCCCTTGCCAGACCGTTCGATCCGCCGATCACAAATGCAATGTCACTTTTTCCCGAAACAAACAGATCCGACAGCATTTCCGAAAAACTTTCGGAAGAATACTTCTTACCTTTTATCTCAAGCGTGATAACATGCATTCCCGGTTTGATGTTTTTAAGAATCCTCTCCGCTTCGCGCTCTTTAGCGTTTTCTGTTGCAGATTCGGATGATCCCGTATCGGGTTCGTCATCGGTTTCGATTATCTTAAAAGTACAATAAGCGGATAATCTCTTTGCATATTCCGCGATTGCATCACGGTAGAAGCCTTCTTTAATCTTGCCGACACAAATAATGGTTATATTCATAGATTATTCTTCGGTCTTGCCTTCAAAGATCCGGTCATACAATTCTTCATCGATCAGATTATCCAGAAAATCGGGATCGATATTAACGAATTTCTTGGAAATGATCTTCTTAAGGCAGTCGGTTCTTTTAAAATACAGAACCTCGGGGTCATCGGAATCCGAAATATCGGCCTGTTTATCAACATCCGAAGAATTCAGTTCATTACCGACAAAATCAAGGATTCTCTTTTCAAGAGTGTGATCTGACTTTGCTTTCATTTCGAAAATGCCCGCACTTCTGATGGAGATGATACCCATCACAAAAAAGAGAACGAACACCGCAAAAAGCACACCGTATGACAGATAGGGATTACCCAGAAATTCGGGTACGATACCTGTCACGGTCAGCAGCACAAACAAAATACCGATGCTACCGAATATTGTGAGCAGTAATCCTGTCGATTTGTAGTCGGAAGCTCTGTCATTATTTTTAACGTAAGGCGCCCTGAACCGGGACTCTTCGTCTTCTTCAGTATCCGCAACTTCGGAAACGGGAGGCGCTAATGGCGCCTCCTCGTCATATCCGTAGTTTTCGCTGTTTTCTTTTTCAGATCCGGACATAATATTCCTCTTGAAAATTATCCGTTTATGAATTCATCGATTGCCTTTGCAGCCTCTTTACCGGCACCCATCGCAAGGATAACGGTAGCTGCTCCGGTAACGGCATCACCGCCGGCGTATACGCCTTCTCTGGAAGTCTTACCGGTGTTTTCTTCGGCAACGATACACTTTTTCTTATTGGTATCAAGTCCCTTGGTGGTCATTGAGATAAGAGGATTGGGTGAAGTTCCGAGGGACATGATAACGGTATCAACCTCGATCTCGAATTCGGAACCCTTTATTTCAACGGGGCTTCTTCTTCCGGATTCATCGGGCTCACCGAGTTCCATCTTCACACACTTGATGGCCTTGACCCATCCCTTATCATCACCGATGATCTCAACGGGATTGGTAAGAAGGTCAAAGATGATTCCCTCTTCCTTGGCGTGATGAACTTCCTCGACTCTTGCAGGAAGTTCCTCTTCGCCTCTTCTGTATACGATATGAACCTCAGCTCCGAGTCTGAGAGCGGTTCTTGCAGCATCCATTGCAACGTTTCCGCCGCCGACTACGGCAACCTTCTTGCTCTTCATGATGGGAGTGGTTGAATCCTCGCGGAAGGACTTCATAAGGTTGCTTCTGGTAAGATATTCGTTTGCAGAGAATACACCGTTAAGGGTCTCACCGGGTATGTTCATGAATCTGGGAAGTCCTGCACCGGATCCGATGAATACTGCACGGAAACCTTCCTTCTCCATAAGTTCGTCGATGGTTACGGAACGTCCTACGACAACGTTGGTCTCGATCTTAACTCCGAGTGCCTTAACATTCTCGATTTCTTTGGCAACAACTCTTTCCTTGGGAAGTCTGAACTCAGGGATACCGTATACGAGAACTCCGCCTGCCTGATGAAGTGCCTCAAAGATGGTAACGTCATATCCGAGCTTTGCAAGATCTCCCGCGCAGGTAAGTCCGCTGGGGCCCGATCCGATAACGGCAACCTTTATTCCGTTTGCTTCTTTTTCTTTCTTGGGCTTAAGTCCGTGCTCCATTGCATAATCGGCAACAAATCTCTCAAGCTTACCGATAGATACGGCCTCTCCCTTGATTCCTCTTATACACTTGCCTTCGCACTGAGTCTCCTGAGGGCAGACTCTTCCGCATACAGCGGGAAGTGCAGAGGACTTGGAAATGATATTGTATGCCTCTTCGATATTTCCTTCTTTGATCTGCTGAATGAATCCGGGAATGTCGATGGATACGGGACATCCTTTCATACACTGTGCATTCTTACAATTTAAACATCTTGAAGCCTCAGCCTGAGCTTCTTCAAGAGTATATCCGTAGCAGACCTCTTCGAAATTCCTGGCTCTTACCTGAGGCTCCTGCTCTCTTACGGGAACTTTCTTCATTACATCGACTTCCATTTATATATCTCCTTTAAGATGGTTTAGAATCGTTTTAATATCCTGGGGATCAGCAATTGCCGCATCCGCCGTGATGAGTTGCACCTTCCTGAAGTTCAAGCATCTTTCTGCCTTCTTCAGTCTTATACATGGTCTGACGTCTCATGGACTCATCAAAATCAACAAGCCATCCGTCGAACTCGGGACCGTCGATGCAGGCGAACTTGATCTCATCACCTACATGTACACGGCATGCGCCGCACATTCCGGTTCCGTCCACCATGATAGGATTCATGGAAACGATGGTGGGGATATTAAGCTGCTTGGTAAGATTTACAGCAAACTTCATCATGATGAGGGGACCGATAGCTATGCACTTGTCATAGGTCTTTCCTTCATCTATAAGTGACTGGAGACATACACAGACATTTCCGTTTCTGCCGTATGATCCGTCATCGGTTGTTACATATACATTGTCGGAAACAGCTTTGAAATCATCCTCGAGAATAACAAGATCCTTATTTCTCGCACCGATTATAACGTCGGAAGAAATACCCTGCTCCTTAAGCCATTTAACCTGAGGATAAACAGGTGCTGTTCCTACGCCGCCTGCGATAAAGACGATCTTAAGCTTCTTAAGTTCCTCAATATCCATCTCGCAGAGTTCTGAAGGTCTTCCGAGAGGTCCGACGATATCCTGGAAGGAATCTCCTTCTTTAAGCTCGGACATAACGGCAGTTGAAGCTCCGACTACCTGGAATACGAGCACGATGGTTCCCTTTTCTCTGTTGTAATCACAGATGGTAAGAGGAATTCTCTCGCCGTCGGCGGAAGCTCTGACTATAACAAACTGACCGGGCAGACAGCTGTCCGCTGTTCTCTTAGCCTCAACCTCCATTTTGATAATGTTGTCGGTAAGATAACATTTGCTTAAGATCTTGTACATTTCATTTCCCTTTCCCTAAAAAAAATATATAAGTAGATCTTTAATTTTCAACGTCAGGTGCAGGTTCCGCAGTGGGATCTGCAGGTACGGTATTTGCAAGTATCCAGGCGGCAAGGTCTTCCGGTGAGATTCTTGTTCCGTCGGATAAAATAACATCACCGTCGTCCGTATATCCTGATATTCCGCCGGGGATCAGAAGTTCAAATTCATCCGCATCCGGAATACCGTTGTTATTTTCATCTATTATATTCTGGTTCTGAATAGGAGCTATGGTCTCGTATTCGGCTTCCGATTCGATCACGAATGTGGCTTCGGTAATGGGACTCCATACTCCGTAAGAATTAACGGCACACACTTTGATATCATATTCACCCTTTGTAAGAAGAAGGGGTTTACGATATTCGTCCGAATTCTCATCGGGATCCGATCCGTCGAGCGTATAGTATATCTTACCGTTACCCGGTACCGTTATCTTAAGTATCTGATCGGTACCGTAATATCCGCTTTCAAGCGAAAGCTCCGGAATCATCAGACAAAACTCTACAAACTGGTCTTTTATCTCGACATTATTGCAGGTATATAAAATATCCGCCATCGATACGTAATCTTCGTTCTGATAGTAGATTGCAAGAAGCTTCTCATACGCTGCCGCGTTCTGTTCGGAAGTGGCAAAACCGAGTCCTATTATCTGAATGAGAAGATTCTCATATTTGATATACTCTTCATCTTCCTTGTACAGCTCGGCAAGATATAAAAGAACATCTATATCATCGCTGTCTTCCACTTCAAGCGCTTCAAGGATTGCTTTTGCCTTGGCTCTGTCACCTGATTCGGCATGGTTTCTCGCGGACTCGAGCAGGTATTCCGTATCGGAATATCTGTTTATGAATCCGAGGGATACAAGTGCCAGGGCTACTACAGAAGCCGCAAGAAGTGCAAATCTGATCCATCCGTATTTAGGTTTTTTGTCGTCGGAACTCTGAGTCTTCCTGACAGGTCTTTCGTCATTGGCTCCTTCGGGTGACCTTCCGAAATCAGTTTCATCATCATCGAATTCACTGATCAGATTCTTAACGGTTTCCTCTGCTTTGTTTACGGCAAATTCCGTAAAGTCGGGAACCAGATGAACATCTTTACCGCATTTTTCGCAGTAGAGTGAACCTTCGGGAATCTCTGCTCCGCAGATTTCACATTTCATATTGTTCGGGACTCCGAATCCTTTTATGCATCAACCGATGCAAGACAATTGTACATAAGCATTGCGATGGTCATGGGACCGACGCCGCCCGGAACGGGAGTGATCGCGGAAGCAACAGGTTCTACCGATGCATAATCGACATCTCCGCAGAGCTTTCCGTCCTCCTGTCTGTGTATGCCTACATCTATTACAACAGCCCCCTCACGAACATAGGAAGCATCAATGAACTTCGGCTTTCCTATGGCTACAACAAGAATGTCCGCACGCTTTGTAACTTCCTTAAGATCCCTGGTGCGTGAATGGCAAACGGTAACTGTTCCGTTCTCCTTAAGAAGAAGCATGCTCATGGGCTTGCCTACGATATTACTGCGGCCGACCACAACGCATTCTTTTCCGGAAATCTCGATTCCGGAACGCTTCAGAAGCTGGATAACGCCGGCAGGTGTACAGCTGACAAAGCCCTTCTTTCCAATCGATAGTTTTCCGACGTTAACGGGATGGAATCCGTCAACATCCTTATCAGGTGAAATGGCATCAAGAACTCTGTCCTCATCAATGCCTGCGGGAAGAGGAAGCTGTACGAGAATACCGTTAACATCTTCTCTTTCGTTAAGCTCTGCAATAAGCTCAAGAAGCTTAGCCTCAGTGGTGTCTGCGGGAAGTTCATAGGACAAGGATCTGATACCGCAATATTCGCAGGCTTTCTTTTTATTCTTAACATATACCTGTGAAGCGGGATCTTCACCGACAAGGATTACTGCAAGGGTAGCGGTGATCCCTTTCGATGAAAGCTCGGCAGTGCGAGCCTTGATCTCATCTTTGACTGCCTGTGATATTGCTTTTCCGTCTATGATCTGAGCCATCTTAATACCTCTTCTTAGAACAATCCGGTAATCTTACCGTTATCATCTACATCAATTCTGTAAGCTGCGGGTGATTTGGAAAGTCCGGGCATGGTCATGATGTTTCCGGTAAGTACGACGACAAATCCGGCACCTGCACTTACATATACTTCTCTTACGTTAAGAGTAAATCCGGAAGGACGTCCGAGGAGACTCGGATCATCCGATAAACTGTACTGGGTCTTGGCCATACATACGGGAAGTTTACCGAATCCCATCTCTTCGATCTTCTTGATCTGCTTTGCAGCGGAAGAAGAAATCGAAACTCCGTCAGCTCCGTAGATCTTCTTTGCAACAGTTTCGATCTTCTCGGTGATGGAAAGATCATCGGGATAGATGGGCTTAAAGTCAGCTTTTCCGCTCTCTGCTTCTTCGATGACCATCTGAGCAAGCTCGCATCCGCCTTCTCCGCCTTTTTCCCAGACTCTTGCAACCGACATGCGGCAGTTCTTGCTCTCGCAATACTCTCTGATAAATGCGATCTCTGCATCGGTATCCGATACGAATGCATTGAGTGCAACAACAACGGGAAGTCCGTAAGACTGGATATTCTCGATGTGCTTACCGAGATTTTCGATTCCGCTCTTAAGAGCATCAAGATTCTCGCTGCCCAATTGATCCTTGGGAACACCGCCGTTATATTTGAGTGCTCTTACGGTTGCAACGAGTACAACGGCATCGGGCTTGAGTCCGGCCTGTCTGCACTTGATATCAAAGAACTTCTCTGCTCCGAGATCCGCACCAAATCCTGCTTCGGTGATGCAGTAATCGGCAAGTTTAAGAGCGGTTCTTGTAGCGATAACAGAGTTACATCCGTGAGCAATGTTTGCAAAAGGTCCGCCGTGAACTATCGCGGGAGTATGTTCGAGAGTCTGAATGATGTTGGGTCTGATCGCATCCTTAAGAAGTGCGGTCATGGCACCGACAGCCTGGATGTCTCCTGCGGTTACGGGATTTCCGTCAAGATCGTAAGCTACGATGATCCTTGAAAGTCTTGCCTTGAGATCCTTAAGATCTTCTGAAAGGCAAAGGACTGCCATGATCTCGGAAGCAACGGTGATAACGAAATGATCCTCTCTTACAAAGCCGTCTGATTTGGAGCCGAGACCTACAACGATATTTCTGAGAGCTCTGTCATTCATATCCATACATCTCTTCCAGACAACGCTTCTGGAATCGATCCTCTTTTCGTTACCCTGCTGGATATGATTATCGAGAAGTGCGGCAAGAAGGTTATTGGCTGCGGTTATGGCATGGAAATCACCGGTGAAATGAAGGTTGAGATCCTCCATGGGAACAACCTGTGCCATTCCGCCTCCTGCAGCACCACCCTTTATTCCGAAGCAGGGACCGAGTGAAGGCTCTCTTAATGCGATGATTGCTTTCTTGTTAAGCTTTGCAAATGCTTCGCCGAGACCTACGGTAACGGTTGTCTTGCCCTCTCCTGCGGGAGTGGGGTTTATTGCCGTTACGAGAATGAGTTTTCCGTTCTTATTGCCGGCAATCTCTTTAAGGCTCTCATCGGTAAGCTTAGCTTTATATTTTCCGTACTGTTCCAATGACTCGGGATCGATTCCTGCTCTGGATGCGACCTCGGTTATGGGGAGCATTTCGCAGCTCTGCGCGATTTCGATATCTGATCTCATTTTTTCATCCTGCCTAAAATTATTTATTCTGATTTTTCCTGTGATGCCAAAAATGCTTCAAACATTTCTTCGGTCATAAGGATTTCTCTGGGCTTGGTTCCCTGCTCAGGTCCGACAACGCTGTAATCGGCAAGCATATCCATTATTCTGGCCGCCCTGTTAAATCCTATCTTAAGCACTCTCTGAAGATATCCGATCGAAGCCTTACCGCTTCTGATTATGTATCTTCCCGCTTCGGGTAAAAGCTCGTCCCCGAATACGGATGATGATGCGGATGATCCCGATGACGACGAACTGTTTGTTACAACGGATTCATTACCCGCCTCAATATCGATGATGGTCTTCTTCAGATCGTTAATTCCGTCCGCATCTGCAAGAGGATTGTGGAATGTAGGATCCGAAGTGATGCTTCTGAGATAACCGGTAACCTTGGATACTTCTTCATCCGATACAAAAGCACCCTGAAGTCTCTCGGGTCTCATCTTACCCTGAGGGTAAAAGAGCATATCACCTTTTCCGAGCAGTTTCTCCGCACCAACCGAATCAAGAATGGTTCTTGAATCAACACCGCTCGAAACGGCAAATGCGATACGGCTGGGCATGTTTGCCTTGATAAGACCTGTAATAACATCTACGGAAGGACGCTGGGTCGCAACTATCAGATGCATACCCGCAGCTCTTGCAAGCTGTGCCAGACGACAGATTGATTCCTCAACCTCTTTGGCTGCGACCATCATAAGATCCGCAAGCTCATCGATTATGATAACGACTCTCGGCATCTTACGAAGCGCGGGAGCCAGCGATTCGGTCTCTTCATGTCTGTCGACATCTTCGGGCTCTCTTCTGCCTGCGTTTACATCCTCAACATACTGGTTGTAGCCTTCGATGTCCCTTACACCGCGGTCCGCAAATGCCCTGTATCTTCTCTCCATCTCTTTGACGGACCATTTAAGCATCTCGGATGCAGCCTTGGGCTTGGTAACAACATCAAAGGGAAGATGCGGTATCTTGTTATATACCTTAAGTTCAACAACCTTGGGGTCAACCATTATGAGCTGAACATCCTCGGGTGAACACTTATACAGAATGCTCAGTATAAGTGTGTTGATACATACCGATTTACCGGAACCCGTTGTACCTGCAATAAGTACATGGGGAAACTTTGCTATATTTGCAACAACGGTTTTACCCTCAATATCCTTACCTACGGCAAAAGAAAGCGGATCGCGGGATTTCCTGTATTCGGTGCTTGATAAGAGATCCCCGAGGAATACGGCAGTTGCAGAGGAATTGGGTACCTCTATACCGATAGCGCTCTTTCCGGGAATGGGAGCTTCGATCCTTATGTCCGTCGCGGCAAGTGCCATCTTGATCTCATCCGAAAGACCGACAACTCTTGAAAGCTTTGTTCCCTGACTTACCGTAAATTCATATCTGGTAACGGTAGGTCCCTGACTGTATTCGCCCATTTCGGCTTCGATGCCGAAGGATGCAAGCGTCTGGATCAGTTTATTCTGAACATCGCGTATCTCCGCCTGAGCATCCCTCTTGGAAGCTGTGCTCTTTTTCAGATAATCAAGGCTCGGTGCCCTGTATGAAAACTTTGCGTTTCTCTTGACGGGAGCTTTACGTGCAGGCGCAGACACTGAAGCATTCGAAACTTTTTCTTCAGTTGCATCCGGAGTTGCAACGCTTCTTTCAAAATTGGGAGCTTCCGGCATGTCGGGAATCTCGGGACTGGTATCTTCGGGAACATATTCCTCGTGCTCACCCGTTACTCTGATCTTATGATCGGAATTGATCTTTACTCTTTCAAAAGAGGGTTCATTATCCTCAAAATCTTCTTCGTAAATCTCTTCATCAGGTTCGCTTACGGAAGAAAGTGCACCGGGACGCTTTGCGGGATCATACCACGTTCCCTTTGCGTCGTTATTCTCATACTCTTCCTGTTCATCCTCGGGCTCATACTCGGTGTAACTCATTTCATGCATTTCACCTGTATGATGCTCATCAAACATGGTTTTGCGTTCGGGAGCCTTACGTGCCACAAGAATTTCACGGGCATCATCGGTTTCTTCTTTTATCTTCCTGCCCGCCTCTTTCTTAAGGCGTTCTTCTTCCGTACGCTTCTTAAAATTATTTTTCCAGTTTTCCAGACCGTCTGATACCGCTGAGAAAGTATCCTTCTTTTTGGAATCTCGCTGCCTGCGCATCTTCTCGGTTACAGTAGGAGCTTCCCTGTAAGAATCTTCTCCCTCATCTTCGTAAGGAACAAGTTCATTACCGGGCGAATTATCCGGCAGTTCGGGAAGTCTTTCCGATTCTTCGAGTAAAAGACGTCTTTCTTCTCTTTTATCCTTCTGATTATTTATGAATTCACCGGTTCTGTCCGATGCGCTGAGGATTATCTGCTTAAACAGATTTGCGAAGAACTGTCTGTTTATCGCAAAAAGACTCAGTATCAATACGAGCAGGCAGATAATGATGCTACCTGCCGTTCCGATGTTTTTATTCAATGCATAGGAAATACTTCCCGCAATGACTCCGCCGCCTTTTTTGCCATCCGCACAGAGCCTGTACAGATCTCCCGCATTGTAAACTTCCATTGATCTCGATACTTTACCCGACATGTCGGAAAAGATACCGAAGACCAAAAACAGCACGGATGCGCCGGTCATTCTGATAGGGAGCAGTTCGTCGGATTCGTTAAAAAACATGTACCAGAAGATCATGCCAGCGATAAAAACAGGAGCAATGTATCCGGTAAAACCGAATGCACCGAAAAGTACGGATGCTACGGTATTTCCAAAAGAACCGCACGCTCCGAATGCACAAAGGGTAAGAAATACAGCCGCTCCCGCAACAATAACGGAAACGAGAATCCTTCCGGATCCGTCATCATCATAATCCTCACGGTCCGAACGTCCCCTGGGTGCGGAATTCTGACGTCCCTGATTCTGACGTGATCCGCCTGCCGAACTTCTTCCTGACGGAGCACCCGATCTTCTTTGAGGAGGTCTTGAATTGTTAGCGTTGTTACGTGAAGCCATTTAAATGATAATTCCTTTAAATATCGAAATCGTCATCATCCGAAATCTTAATGTCGTAATCCGCTTTATCACTGCTCAGATCGATATCGTATTCCATCGGATGGTGCTCTGTTTTGCGAGTGGGATGAGGAATGGGGTTATCCAGAAGTACCGCACCGTTTGCGGCAACCTCGGGAGTATGTGCCTGCTCTTTAACCTCTTCCTTCTTAGTTTCCTGAGCCTTCTTAGCTTCTTCGGCTTTAGCTTCCTGAATCGCTTTTTCCTTCTCGGCAAGCTTAGTCTTCTCGGCATACTGCTGCGCCCATGCACCGGGTCTTCTCCTGTACTCGGGTCTGAGCTGAGGCTTCTTATAAGGCACATAAGCAGTCTTTTTCTTCTCTTCCGAAGATTTCCCGGCAGAGTCTTGGGCACTGTCAGATTCTTTAAGTGCTGCGCCAACATTCCGGGTATGAACATCCTGAGGCTCCTCCTTCTGAACGCCGAGCGCTCCGCCGACATTCTGAGGCTTGGGATTTTCGGTGGCTTCCTCTTCAGCTTTATTCAATCCAACCTGAGAAGATGCACTGAGAGGCTGAATGTTTCTTGCATTGGGAGTCATATAATCAGCTGCATTGACAACGGGAGGTGCAACATTAACGGCTGGCCCAGGAGTTCCGATATTTACCGCATCAAATCCCAGGTTCAGATCGGGCCCGGTTAATCCGTCGTCAGCAGCCTTATCCCCGGAAGGATCTTCAGTCTTCTTGGGAACGGGATCAAAAGAACCGGATTCGAGAGCATCAAGATCGTCGGAAGTAAATGAACCGGAATCAAGCTTCTTGGGAACATATCCCGCAGCGGGAGCAACCACTTCGTTGTCATACAGTTCTGCGCTTGCCTTAAACACGTCGCCCGTGATCTTATCGGGGAAGAGTTCTCTGAACGATACGCCGGCAAGAAGTGTGCATACCATGAAAAATACTTCTCTTCCGTCATTTTCGAGATATGTAAGTCCGAAATTATTGATCAGGATGATCACAAGCGCGGAAAGGGTAAGTATCGATCTTGAATCATCGTATGAAATAAAACATGCCATGATGCTGAGCGTTCCGAGTACTGCAAGAACGGTAACTTCAGCATATGAAGTCATGTATGAAAATCCGAGTGTGAAATTTCCCGAAGACTTATAAAGTCTTGCAATGCTGTTAAGAACATTGGCGGGATTTGATGAACTTAAGTACGAATCAAGGAAAATAAGGAGCACCAGTCCGAAGATAACGGAGATCAGTGCAAAAAGCATCTTCCTGACTCTGAGAGAAAACTCCTCTTCTTCATCGGGTGCGTTGAAAAGAATACCGACAAGGAAAGGAATAAGAGCAAGTCCGGAAATATCGGCATAGATACATACAGCCGTGAGAATTCCGGACACAAGATAACTGATAAACTTACCGCGTGTTGCGGGAACGGCAAATGAAATCGCAAAAAGAGTGATGCAGATCAAAAGAAATACAAGATTTCTCGAACTGAGGGTAAGTGCCTCATGTACGGAGAATCCGGAAATGGTCCAAAAGCCCGCAAATAAAAGTGCGGGGATCATTCCGAGCATCTTGCGGAATGCCGCGAATCCGAAGATTACAGCAATGATCTGAATGGTGATATTGAAGATGGCAGCTACAAAAATTCTGTTCCCAAACAGGAAAAAAATCCCGTGAAGGGCTGAAAGATACCAGTCATCACAGGGATGAACAATATGTGCCATCTGTTCTCCGGTCACCTTCGCAAGTTCAAAATACGCAGTGCCCCCAAGGCCGTTCCACATGTATGAAAAGACCCTGAAAGCAATCGAAGCTATAAGAAGAACCGCGAAAACGGCTATTCCGATCACGTTTTCTTTTTCGGAAATCGCCTTGAACTTATCGGACATCTCGGTATATGAGAGAAGCTTTTTAAAGACAAGTCCAAGGAGAATGATAACAGCAAATGCTATAAGCCCCGGCATGTAGGTGTAGCCAAGCCCCTGGGCTGCATCCAAAATGGCAATGATGGATACGGCACTGGCTAAAAGTGCATATATAACATTCGTGACATAGGAAAACTTAGTCTTGCGCAGAATCATTTGTCAAAACCTTTTCAATGTTGTATCTGGGTCTGTGTTTTACCTCGATATAGGTCTTGCCGACATATTTTCCGACAAGTCCGATGGCAAGGAGTTGTAATCCGCCGAGAAACCAGATCGATATGATCAGCGAAGTCCAACCCGGCTCAACATTCCCGGTAAAGTAAGAAACAAGTGCATATACAAGAGCAACCACAGACAGGAATATGCATGCAATACCGGCTGTCAGAATAAGGTCGATCGGGCGGGTCGAAAATGAGGATATTCCGTCAAAGGCAAGTGCAAGCATCTTTTTAAGAGGATACTTGGAAACGCCGGCCGCTCTTTCTTTTCTGTCGTAATATACGCAGTCGGTCTTGTATCCGATGAGAGGCACGATACCTCTGAGGAAAAGATTGTACTCGTGATAATTCTCAAATTCGTTCAGTGCTCTTGCGCTCATGAGTCTGAAATCGGCATGGTTGTAAACAGTCTTTACTCCCATCTTGGCCATGAGCTTATAGAAGGATTGAGCTGTAAATCTCTTGAAGAATGTATCGGTCTTTCTCTCCTTGCGGACGCCGTATACAATCTCACATCCTTCGTGATACTTATCTACCATCTCTTCGATAACGGCAACATCATCCTGAAGGTCCGCATCGATTGAGACTGAAATATCGCACATTGAAGCCGCGGTAAAAAGACCTGCGGTAAGTGCATACTGATGTCCGACATTTCTCGCAAGCTTAACGCCGAAGATCTGTCCCGGATATTTAGCATGCTCCTCTTCTATAAGTTCCCAGGTTCTGTCCCTGCTTCCGTCATTAACGAAAAGCACGTAACTGTCTTCCGAGATTTTCTTTTTGGCAACAAGATCATCCAAAACTCCTCTTAAAGCTTCGGATGACATGCCGAGCACTTCTTCTTCGTTGTAACAGGGTACAACAATTGCAAGACGATCCATAAATACCTCTTTTTCTACCCCCAAAGTCCTGATCACTCGTCCCAGTTGTGGTAAACGTTCTGAACGTCATCATCCTCATCAAGGATATCGAGGATCCTCTGAAGGAGCTTTACATCATCTTCGTTCTTAAGCTCTACATAGTTCTGAGGGATCATGGTAACCTCAGCACTGAGCATGGGGATTCCGGCATCAAGAAGCTTCTTGTTAACCTCATCGAAAGCGTCGGGATCGGTAAGGATCTCGTAGCTGTCATCCTCTTCGTTGAAATCCTCAGCGCCCGCATCAAGCGCAGTCATCATAAGATCATCCGCAGACATGTCGATCTCTTCCTTGTCGATGATGATCTGTCCCTTCTTGTCGAACATGAAAGATACGCATCCGGGAGTTCCGATGTTTCCGCTTCCCTTGGTAAATGCTGCTCTCACATTAGCTGCGGTACGGTTCTTATTGTCGGTAAGGGTATCGACAATTATGGCGATTCCGCTGGGGCCGTATCCTTCGTAAGTGATATATTCGTAGTTAACGTTTCCGCCTTCACCGGCTGCCTTCTTGATACCACGCTCGATGGTGTCATTGGGCATGTTGTTAGCCTTAGCCTTGGCGATAACGGTAGCAAGCTTGAAGTTATTGTTGGGGTCGGGGCCACCCTCTTTAACAGCGACTGCGATCTCACGGCCGATGATGGTAAAGATCTTACCCTTTGCGGCGTCGTTTTTCTCCTTCTTATGCTTGATATTGGCGAACTTTGAATGTCCTGACATACTTTAACCTCTCGTTTTTATTTCTTAAATTTATGCAATCAATATATTTTATCATTTCAGGCCCTTTTAGTAAAGGAATCGATTCCCTTTGCTAGGTGGAGCTCAAGGCCAGAACAGGGCTGCCGTGAAGCGTGTAAACCCTGGGGATTCTGGAGCCTATAAGGCATACCAGCTCATAGTTGAATCTGCCGGACTTTTCGCCCAGTTCCTCGGCCGAAATATGCTCATCCCCGTCATATCCGAGCAGGGTTACGGTTTCGCCCTCTTTTACGTTATCCAGGGCAGAAACATCGATCATAAACTGGTCCATACAGACTCTTCCGAGGATGGGGCATCTCCTTCCCCTTACAAGAACCTCACCCTTTCCCGACAGCTGTCTGGGATAGCCGTCTCCGTATCCGAGGGGAACGGTTGCGACCATCATCTCCTTATCTGCGGTAAATGTACCGCCGTAGCTTATGCTCTGACCGGGTTTTACTTTTTTCACGTAAGTGATATGTGAAAAGAGACTGAGCGCGGGCTTTAAGTTAATGTCTCCCTCCGAAGGAACCTCATCGGACGGCTTTAATCCGTACATGGTGATACCGGCTCTTACGGCATCCATGTAAGAATCCGGAAGTTCCAGAATGGCCGCCGAATTGGATATATGGGCAATGGGTATGACCGCTCCGGCTTTTTCGGAAACATCCGCCAGGAACTTCTTAAATATCGCCACCTGTTCCAACGCGGATTTCTTATCCGTTTCATCGGCTCTGGCCATATGCGTGAATATGCCTTCGACGATGATATTGGGTGCATCCAGTGTGTGCCTTACAAAATCTACACCCGATTTATCGGGACTTACCCCTATTCTGCCCATTCCGGTATCGACCGCAATGTGGACAATGGCATTTTTACCGACCATCGCCGCAGCACGTGACAGTTCCTGAATGGTGTCCTTGCGGAAAACAGTGATCCTGACATCGTTTTTGATCAGATCCGGATAACTGTAAGGGAATGTATAGCTGAGTACGAGGATATCTTTTTTGATACCCTCTCCCCGAAGTTCAAGAGCCTCCTCGGCTGTTGCGACGGCATAGCCCTTCACGTAGGAAACACTTTCGAGTGCCTTGGCGATTGGGATGCTTCCGTGCCCGTAGCCGTTTGTCTTGATAACGGCATACATTTTGGTATCGTTTCTGAGAAGGGAATGCATTGCATCCATGTTGGAGATAATGGCATCAAGATCGACATATGCCACTCCGCGTTTATATGTAAGAATACATTCATCTATCCGATCTTTGGTCTGAACCCACATATCAGTCTTTTTTATCCTCACTTTTCTTCTCTGCAGCAATTTCCCCGGCGGTTCTCGGATGCTTTTCCTCAGGGTTGTATCTCATGTCAAAAAGATCGACAACATCCGCACCGAAAATATCGTGCATATATTTATAGATTTCATGATTCTTGGCTTCTTTTTCCTGCTTGCGAATGAGGTTTTTCTTGAGCTCGATCCTTATATTCCGGATCCATTCCTCAAGCTCGTCTATATCGTCCGTATTATCCTGCATCGTGTCATAGCAGTGCTCCATGGTGATGCAAAGGAGTTCTTTGTTGACCTCATCGATCATGCGGGGAAGATCCATTATCTCCTCCTCGTACTGATCGAGTTTATCGTTGCAGTCTTTCAGAAGCCGCTTGTTTTCTTCGATCTTGGTCGCAGCTTCATCAGAACCGCCCTGCTGCTCGTCCATAAGTGAAACGATCTCGTCCATCAGGCGACGTTTTACTTTTTTTATCTCCCTGGTCTCGGTATTAACCTTACCCTGCCTTTTCAGAAGCTCGTTTAGACGCTTCTCGGGATCTTTGATATCATCGTAACCCACTTTACCGAGAAGGTGATACCATTTGTTGTCCAGAGTAAGGGCGGGAACATCCTTGCCCCTTAAGGAGAACTCAAACTTATCTTTTTTATCCTGTCCCGATTGTTTAGCCATTTAACCGCCCGGAATTATTTTTCGCTGTTATTATCGTTGTAACTTGTGATGTTATAAGAAAGCTTCATCAAAGAATCGGACAAATGAACATTCTCGACCTGAACATACTCCGGCAGATCAAGATCTACATGAGCAAAGTTCCAGATAGCCCTTATACCGTTATCGACAAGAACCTTTGAAACGGGTACGGCACCTTCCTTGGGGATGGTAAGAACCGCAATGTCTATATTATTATTCCTGATAAAAGAAGGAAGATCCTCCATGGGCATGACCTTAACACCTCTGACCTCGGTTCCGATCAGTTCGGGTGCTTTATCAAACATACCCTTCAGTATAAATCCTCTTTTTTCAAAATTAAGATAACCTCCGAGAGCTTTTCCGAGGTTTCCTGCTCCTATGATGATAAAATTATACTGGTGCTCAAGTCCAAGGATCTTACTGATCTCTTTGTAGAGATAATCGACATTATAGCCGTATCCCTGCTGGCCGAATCCGCCGAAATTATTAAGATCCTGACGGATCTGGGATGCGGTAACTTTCATCAGAACGCTGAGTTCCGAGGAGGATATCCTCTCCACATTCTTATCCTTAAGCTCACCTAGATAACGCAGGTATCTGGGTAATCTTCCTATAACGGCCTGGGAAATATCCTTATCCAACATGCACCTCCGTAGTCATAAAAAAGGTTAAAATAACCCGAAAAAAAAGCTCTGAAAAGATTTGCACATATATACAAGATTTTACAACTTATGTTAAAATATTGTCAATTATGCTGCTAAGTGTTAACAATATTTCAAAAACATTCGAAACAGGCCCTATCCTAAGCGGGGTTTCTTTTAACGTGGAAAGAAAACAGAAAACGGCCCTTGTCGGATCAAACGGCTCCGGCAAGACCACTCTTCTGCGCATTATCACCGGCGAAACCGAACCCGATACGGGCATTGTCACCTTCGAGAAAGACTCTGTGTTCGGGTATCTGTCGCAGGAAGGTACATTCTCGGGCGGCGGTACCATCTTTGAGGAAATGCTTCTGTGCAGGTCAGAGCTCGTAAAGATGGAGGAGGATCTCCGCCTGCTTGAAGAGCAAATGGCAAATGCGGATGATGTGTCCGCCATATGTGACAGATATGAGAAACTGCGCACGGAATTCGATCTTAAAGGCGGTTATACTTTCAGGTCCGAAATTGTCGGTGTACTCAAAGGACTGGGATTTAACGAGGAGGATTTTGACAGAAAAGCCTCTACTCTTTCCGGCGGTCAGAAGACCCGTGCTGCGCTCGGCGCAATACTTGTCAAAAAGCCCGATCTGATAATACTCGACGAACCCACTAACCATCTCGATATGAACTCCGTTATCTGGCTTGAAGGATATTTAAGCACATATGACGGAGCGGTTCTCATAGTCTCCCACGACAGGTATTTCCTTGATAAGATCGCGGATACCGTTCTTGAACTTGAAAATACCAAAGTTAATTCATACAGAGGAAATTACTCTGATTATGCCGCCAAGAAGAAAATGCTCTTCGAAGCCCAAATGAAGGCATATCTGAATCAGCAGCAGGAAATAAAGCATCAGGAAGAAGTAATCGAAAAGCTCAAGAGTTTTAATCGTGAGAAATCGATAAAGCGTGCGGAGAGCCGCGAAAAGGCACTTGAAAAGATCGAAGTTTTAGACCGTCCCGAAGTTGTCAGGGGTGAGATAAACTTAAGATTCAACCCTTCGAAGGTTCCCGGAAATGACGTCCTGACAGTCGAGAATCTTTCGAAGTCATATGACGGACGTACTCTTTTTAAGGACATGAACGTTCAGATAAAACGCGGTGAACATGTCTGCATTATAGGCGATAACGGAACCGGCAAGACCACATTCCTGAAGATACTGAACGGACTAGAGACATCCGATACAGGTTCTTTTAAATGGGGAACAAACGTGGAGACTGCTTATTACGATCAGGAGCATCTTGTGCTCGATCCGGATAAGACCATTTACGATGAGATCTCCGATGAGCATCCCGATATGACCATCACGCAGATCAGGACCGTTTTGGCCGCATTCCTTTTTACCGATGACAATGTGTACAAAGAGATAAAGCTGCTCAGCGGAGGTGAAAAAGGCCGAGTAAGTCTCGCAAAGCTAATGCTCTCCGATGCAAACTTCCTGATACTGGATGAGCCCACAAACCATCTGGACATTACTACCAAGGAGATACTCGAGCAGGCTCTTTCGGAATTTGAAGGCACCGTTATATGCGTATCTCACGACAGATATTTCGTTAACAGGATCTCGACAAGGATCATCGAACTTCATGATGGATACTTTGATAATTACATCGGAAATTACGATTACTATCTCGAAAAAAGAGAGGACGTAAGAAAAGCAAGCGACTCTCACAGGGAAGGCACTGCTGCAGGTTCATCTGCATCAGCTTCAAGCTCTTCAGAAAATGCGGCCCCCGCAAATGGCAGCGCATCCGACTGGAAAGCACAGAAAGCACAGCAGGCCGAAGCAAGAAAGAAAGCAAACGATCTTAAGAAATGTGAAGACAGGATCACCGAGATTGAAAATGAACTGTCAGGGCTTGAGAGCAAAATGGCTGAGCCCGATGTTGCCACAAGTCCCTCCAAGTTAAATGAGCTTGTCAAAAAACAAAATGAACTTAATGCAGAGCTCGAGGAACTGATGGAAAAGTGGGAAGCGCTGAGCTAAAGAAAGATCAAAAATGGAGTAGCAAATGCTACTCCATTTTAGTTTTCATTTAGTGTGACAAAAGGGTCCGACCCCTTGACACAGATCAGAGAAGTGTTTCGAGTGTCTCTTTGATAGCCTTGATGAATCCCTCGGAATCAAGGATGACGGGATCCTTGCAGTCAGAGATAAGAGAAAGTGACTTGGTCATCTTGCCATCCTCAATGGTCTTAATGCAGGCCTTCTCAAGCTTATCGGCAAAATCAGAAAGCTCGGCTATTCCATCAAGCTCTCCTCTCTTCTTAAGAGCACCGGTCCATGCAAAGATCGTTGCGATGGAGTTGGTGGAAGTCTTCTCTCCCTTAAGGTGCTTGTAATAATGTCTTTGTACGGTTCCGTGTGCAGCCTCGTACTCATATACTCCCTTGGGAGATACGAGGACTGAAGTCATCATGGAAAGATCGCCGTAAGCGGTTGCTACCATGTCTGACATAA